>NZ_JBSMXK010000030.1:0-15015 GCF_053761865.1 Enterococcus bulliens | reverse complement strand
ATTTTGAGCTGTACACCCACAATTTGGACAGCTCTTTTGATTCGGAGAAAAATTAGCCTCAATAATGATTATTTTTCTGTTTTTGATAGTTTCGTAAGAAACATTGATAATTTTTAATGAAGGGTCTATAATTCTTAGCATTTTTTTGATATGATCACTCATAATGTTATCGGCAACTGTAAAATGTAGGAAAGGGGATGCGGACATAATCCTGGACCAAAAATAAGGACAGGAGGAATATCCCAATGTTTTCTCATGAAGAACGTATGCATGCGATTCAGTTATTTCTACAATATGATTGCTCATATACGGCTACAGTTCGTAAACTAGGTTATCCGTCCGTAGGTACACTACGTAACTGGTACAAAGAATATTTGCTATTCGGAGAGCTTCATCCAGAGTATGAAAGAAAATCAAAGTATTCTGAATCACAAAAAAGAATAGCTGTGAATTATTACTTCGAACATGGTCGATCTTATGCACGAACTATTCGAAAACTTGGCTATCCAAATAAGGAATCTCTACGTCAATGGTGTGAAGAATTGTATCCTGGAACTAGAAAACTTCAAAAAAGTGCGATAAAGTTAACACAAAATCAAAAAGAAAACGTGTTGAAAAAATTTTATCAACCTCATAAAAATAGAAAAAGTTTAGCTGATTCAGAAGGTATCAGTAGAAGTGCTCTATATCAATGGAAAAACACGTATCTTGGAAAGGATTTTCCATTACGCATGAATTCAAAAAATGAAAAAGAAGTTCTTTTAGAAGAAGTCAAACAATTAAAAGAGGAAGTTCACAAATTACAATTAGAGAAAGCATTACTTGAGGGAGCCGCTGAGCTATTAAAAAAAGAAAAAGGCATCAGTCTGATTCACCTAACAAATCAGGAGAAAACAATACTGATTGATGCCTTAAGGAATCAATTTAAATTGAAAGAGCTTCTTCGAAGCCTATGTATAGCCAAAAGTAGTTATTTTTATCAAAAAAAAGTTCTTGAGAAGCCAGATAAATATCTTGAGGAACGAAAAATTATCGTTGAGATTTTTAATCAAAACTTTTGTGCCTATGGATACCGAAGAATTCATCAAGTACTCAAAAATAGAAATAAACAGCTCTCTGAAAAGGTTGTACGAATGTTGATGTTCGAAGAACAGTTGATTGTGAAGGTTTCTAGACGGAGAACGTATTCTTCGTATGCTGGAGAAATAATCCCTGCACAACCCAACTTGTTAAATCGTAATTTTAAGTCCATAAAGCCTAATGAAAAATGGTTGACTGATATTACTGAATTTAAAATTCCTGCAGGAAAAGTTTACTTATCACCTATTGTCGATTGTTTTGATGGAGCGATTATTAGTTGGACTATAGGTACTAAACCTGATGCAGAATTAGTGAATACAATGTTGGATAATGGATTAGCTACTCTTCAAGAGTTTGAACGTCCAATCCTTCATTCTGATCGAGGTGCTCATTATCGATGGCCCGGTTGGATTGAAAGAGTACAAAAAGCAAATTTATCCCACTCTATGTCAAAAAAAGGTTGCTCACCAGATAATTCAGCTTGTGAAGGTTTCTTTGGGCGTTTAAAAAATGAAGTGTTCTATAATCGTGATTGGAAAAATGTGACAATTAATCAATTTATAGGCTATTTAAATCGCGCTATCCATTGGTATAATAATGAGCGAATCAAGTTATCACTAGGAGGTCTAAGTCCACTCGAGTATCGGAATAAGAAAGGATATAGTTGTTAAAAAAGTCCAGAAAAACATCCGCACTCCCTTTCCTACAATTTTAAATTGCCCTTGACATCATAAGACATACTCCTTTCGTTTGTTTATTTTGTGGTGATTTAATCATACAGGAAGCGAGTATGTTTTTTAATACCTAAAATGACAAATGGACTGATGAATTGAATTCAATTCATCAGTCCATTAAATTATAGAGCCATAAAAATTTTAATTAAGGTAGTAAATACATAATAATTTGAAATGTTAGGCAACTTGGCTCTCTTCGTTCTTTTAGTCTTATTTTCGTAACAAACAAAAAAGACACCTTCCAATTGGAAAGTGCCTTTGTAAGTCATGATCAAGGTAACTGCGCTCAGCAAAGCTTCGCCCAGTACGATTCTCGTAACTCGTAAACTCGAACGATAATCGCAATAATTAACGTTTTGAGAATTGTGATGCTTTACGGGCTTTTTTAAGACCTGGTTTTTTACGTTCAACCATACGAGCGTCACGAGTAAGTAATCCAGCTTGTTTAAGAGCTAAACGGAAGTCAGGATCTACTTGTAGTAATGCGCGTGCGATTCCGTGACGGATAGCGCCAGATTGTCCAGCATATCCACCACCGTTAACGTTTACGAATACGTCGTAAGCGCCTTTTGTTTCTGTAACGCCAAATGGTTGGTTGATTACTTCACGCAAGTCAGCGTGTGGGATGTATTCTTCAACGTCTTTTTTGTTTACAGTGATTTTACCAGTACCAGGTACTAAGCGTACGCGAGCCACTGCATTTTTACGACGGCCTGTGCCGATATATTGTGCTTGTGCCAATGAAATTCCCTCCTGATTAGATTAAGTTTGTGATGTCCAATACTTCTGGTTGTTGAGCTGCATGTGGGTGAGTTGCTTCACCATAAACATGTAATTTCATGCCTTGAGCACGGCCTAAAGTGTTTTTAGGTAACATGCCTTTAACAGAAGTTTCGATCAAACGACGAGAATTGTTAGCGCGTAATTCTCCAGCAGAGATTGATTTCAATCCTCCTGGGAAGTTTGAGTGACGGTAATAAATCTTGTCTGTTGCTTTTTTACCTGTTAATTTGATTTTATCTGCATTAATTACGATTACAAAGTCACCAGTATCCACATGAGGAGTGAATGTTGGTTTATTTTTTCCACGTAGGACAGAAGCTACAACTGCTGAAAGACGTCCTAAAGGAACATCTGTAGCATCTACTACATACCATTTACGTTCTACTTCGCCTGCTTTGGCCATATATGTTGTACGCACGATTAGTTTTCCTCCAATATCAATTTCGAATGTTTACTTACACTTGAGTTTCCGGGGCTCTAATGGGGTAAACAATACCATTTAATATAATACCTCAGATAGACCCCTTTCGTCAATCTTTTTAGCTAAAGAAACTGAAACTTTTGTAAAGGTTCATGCTTATGAACAATTTTTGTATATTTAATAGATAATGTTCAATTATTTTGTATAAATATTATTTTTTATGTTGATTTACTTATATTTATTTGTTAATATGAATTCATTCAAGAAACCGAGTTACGAGAGGACGGGAATTTATATGAAAGAAAAAGTAATTTTAGCCTATTCTGGCGGTTTAGATACATCAGTTTCAGTGAAATGGTTAGTCGATGAAGGATACGATGTCATCGCTTGTTGTTTAGACATCGGTGAAGATAAAGATACTGAGACCATCAAACAAAAAGCATTGACAGTTGGTGCAAGTGCTTCATATGCGATTGATGCACGTGAAGAATTTGCCAATGAGTTTGCCTTGATTGCGTTACAAGGAAACACATTTTATGAAAATTCATATCCATTAGTTTCTGCCCTATCTCGTCCACTGATTTCTAAAAAATTAGTTGAATTGGCTCATGAGACTGGCGCGACAACCATCGCACATGGTTGTACTGGTAAAGGAAATGACCAAGTACGTTTTGAAGTCGCCATCGCAGCGCTTGATCCACATTTAAAAGTGATTGCTCCAGTTCGGGAATGGAAATGGTCACGTGAAGAAGAAATCGCCTATGCTGCGAAAAAAGGTGTGCCGATCCCAGCAGATTTAGACAATCCGTATTCGATCGACCAAAACCTTTGGGGACGTGCCTGTGAATGTGGTGTGTTAGAAGACCCTTGGGCAACACCGCCAAAAGGTGCTTATGCCTTGACGAAAGAATTAGAGGACACGCCTGATACACCGACGATTATCGAAGTTACCTTTAAAGAAGGAAAACCAGTTGCTTTGGATGGTAAAGAAGATACCTTCGCTTCGATTGTTTTACAGTTAAATATGATTGCTGGTGAACACGGAATCGGCCGGATCGATCATATCGAAAACCGTTTAGTTGGGATCAAATCACGTGAAGTGTACGAATGTCCTGGAGCAATGACGTTGATGGCTGCACATAAAGAATTAGAAGACCTAGTTTTTGTCCGTGAAGTGGCGCATTTCAAACCAATCTTAGAACAAAAATTAGCACAAGTAATCTACGACGGTTTATGGTTTAATCCACTAACAGATGCTTTGATCGCCTTCTTGAAGAGTACACAACAAGTCGTAAATGGTACGGTTCGTTTGAAACTATTTAAAGGTAATGTGATCTGTGAAGGACGTAAATCTGCAAATAGTTTATACGATGAAAACTTAGCAACCTATACTTCTGCGGATACTTTCGATCAAGAAGCTGCAGTAGGTTTCATTAAATTATGGGGGCTTCCTTCAAAAGTACATGCTGAAGTGCAGGCAGCTCAAAAATAAAGGAGTTTTAGATGTATGGCAAAATTATGGGGTGGTCGTTTTGACGGCAAAAATGAAGCATGGATCGATGCCTTTGGCGCATCGATCACATTTGATCAAGCATTAGCTAAATATGATCTACAAGGTAGTAAAGCACATGTGAGTATGTTGAAAAAAACGGCGATTTTACCTGCGGATGAAGCAGATCAAATTTTAGCTGGGATTGTGCAACTAGAAGAAAAATTAGCTGCTGGTGAACTAGATTTTTCAGTAGAAAATGAAGATATCCACTTGAATATGGAAGTATTCTTACACGACTTGATTGGACCTGTTGCAGGTAAATTGCATACTGCACGTAGTCGTAATGATCAAGTCGCTACGGATATGCACCTTTACTTAAAAGATCAAGTAACACAAATCATCGATCTGCTTGATCATTTGCGTGAAGTTTTAGTCGCTAAAGCTGAAGAAAATGTCTATACGATCATGCCTGGTTATACACATCTACAACATGCTCAACCGATTTCATTTGGCCATCACTTACTTGCTTATTATCACATGTTTACCCGTGATGCGGCTCGTTTGACTGAGAGTCTCAAACGAATCGACATTTCTCCATTGGGTGCAGCAGCTTTAGCGGGTACGACTTTTCCGATTGACCGTTTTTACTCAGCAGAACAGTTAGGGTTTGCTAGCGTGTATGAAAATAGTTTAGATGCCGTCAGTGATCGTGATTTTATTTTAGAATTTCTGAGTAATGCCTCATTGATCATGATGCACTTGTCACGTTTTTGTGAGGAAATTATTTCATGGTGTAGCTACGAATATCAATTTGTTGAACTTACTGATACCTATTCAACTGGTAGCTCGATTATGCCGCAAAAGAAAAATCCTGATATGGCAGAATTGATTCGTGGTAAAACCGGTCGAGTCTACGGAGACCTTTTTGGTTTACTAACGATCTTAAAAGGACTTCCTTTAGCCTATAATAAAGATCTGCAAGAAGACAAAGAAGGAATGTTTGATACCGTTCAAACACTCTCACATAGTTTAACGATCTTTACTGGGATGATCGACACAATGAAAATCAAAACTGACACGATGAAACAATCAACGGAAAAAGATTTTTCAAATGCTACAGAACTTGCTGATTACCTCGCTACTAAGGGTGTTCCCTTCCGTCAGGCACACGAGATCGTAGGAAAACTCGTGTTAGAAGGAATTCAAAATGGGCACTACTTACAAGATATTTCACTAGAAACGTATCAAGCGATCCATCCTGCAATCTCTGCAGATATTTATGAAAAACTAGATAGCACGAATGCTGTCAAAAACCGCCATTCTTATGGTGGAACGGGATTTGATCAAGTCCTCGGTCAAATCGAACGTGCCAAAAAGACATTTAACTAAAAAAAAGAAGCCGAATCGGCTTCTTTTTTTAGTGATGTACAGAATGTTCTGGATCGATTTCTGGTGCATAGCCTAATTTAGCTTGAACCATCCAGATTTTCTTTTCGATATCTGTTTTGAATGCGATAAAGATATCTTGAGTTGAGTCATCGCCTTCTTCACCAGAAATTTCGATACCTTCTTGGTAAAGATCTGCTAAATAGCGATAGCCTTCAACTAATTTTGCCATTCTTTCTGGAATCGTGCGGTCGTAAGTTCCGATTTCGTCTTTGATTCCAGTATGATCTGCAAACTCTTGTAAAGTAGAATAAGGTGCGCCATCTAAAGTGATCAAACGTTCAGAAATCACATCTAATTGTGCATCGATTTCATCCATAAAGTCATCCATCATTGGGTGTAAGGTTAAAAATTCAGGACCACGCATATACCAGTGTGTTTGATGGATCACAACTGAAAACTGACTCAAGTCCGCCACTAATTGATTTAAAGTTTCTTTCGTTTTTTCAAATTTCATCCCACTATTCCTCCTTCGTTTCTATACATAAAGGATAACGACTTTCGTTAAAAAAGTACAATTATTTACACTATCTGAGAAGCTTTCTCAACTAATTTAACGTAATTATAAGTAAAGGAGTATGATGATGATGTTATTTGTAATGGGTGTTTGTTTAGGATCATTTTTTTGTGTTTTTGCTGAAAGGATGCCGATCAGACAAAATTTTTGGAGCACACGTAGTCAGTGCCCTCACTGTAAACAAACACTCCGTTTTTATGAATTGATCCCCATCGTTTCGTTTCTCTCTTTAAAAGGACGCTGCTTGCGTTGCCATACTAAAATCCCGCTTATTTATTTTATTGCCGAATGTTTATATGGTTTTGTCTTCTACATTATCTGCTGTTACCCATCCCTTTTTGGATTTCCACTTAGTACATTACTTACTTGGATGACCAGTGCCTTTATTTTAAGTATGATCGACATCTTTTACTATGAAGTCGATACATGGTTACTCTATACCACTACCATACTACTCTGGATTAATTTATATCTGGTCCATGCTCATTTTAATTGGATTTCTGCTGGATGTTTTTTGCTACTCTATCACTTGAGTAAAAGGTGGTCTTTTATCGGTGAGGCAGATCTTTTTTTAGCATTCAGTTGGTTTCCTTGGTTAACATTTACTCAAATGTTTTACTTACTTTGGAGTGCAAGTATATTAGGTATTGTGTACTATGTATATTGTATGTATATTCTAAAAAAACACCATATCATGATTCCGTTTATTCCCTTTTTAAGCCTAGGTTTATTACTGACTTCACTATTACAATACTAAAAAGAGGCTGTGACAGAAATCTGTCACAGCCTCTTTAAATTGGTCTTAATTAACACGAATCGCAAAACTTGGTGTAAATCCGACTGTTGTCCCTTGGACCACACCCAACTCAGGTGTAGCAGCGTGGATAATACCATTGCCTCCTAAAGAGATCGCTACGTGGTAGGTGCTACCTGGATTACCCCAGAATAATAAATCTCCTGGTTGTGCTTGACTTACAGGAATCACTGTTCCAGCTGATTCTTGGGCTCCAGTCCAGCCACCGATACTTTTGCCTGCTGCTTGCATATATACATAAGAAGTAAAACCAGAACAGTCAAAAGAATTTGGTCCTTTTGCTCCCCATACGTAAGCTTTACCTAAATGTTTACTTGCTTCGGCAACGATTGCTGAACCATTTACCGTTTGAGAAGGTGCTAGTGTTGGCGTAGGTGTTACCAGTGTAGGTGTTTCACTACTAGTTGGTGTCTCAACAGGTGTTTGTACAGCCTGTTCTGTCGACTCTGTTGTTGAAGGAGTGGTTGTTGAAGGAGTCGTAACTTCTTCTTTTGGTGTACTCACTTCTTGTGTCGTCTGTGTGGCCGACTCCGTTGATTCTACTTTAGTCGTTTCTTCCTTAGCAACTTGAGTTTCAGTCGTTGCCGTTTTAGCTTCTTCTTTTGCAACTGCTTTTGCCTGTTCGGCTACTTTAGCCTGTGCTTCTTTTGCACGTTCTTGCTCAGCTTTTACGCGAGCTTGTTCGGCTTCAGCTTCAGCTTTTTGCGCTGTTAATTGTGCTTTTTCATCTTCTTTAGAAGACTGCTCTAATGCAAGATCTGCTTTGGCAACAGCCAAGTTAGCTTGTGTTTGTTCTAACGTCGCTTTCTTTTGTTCTAATGCTGTTTGATTTGTTTCTAAGTCAGCAACTTTTTGTTCGATAGCTGCTTGTTTTTGTTTTACTGATTCTTGATCGGCTTTTTGTGCTTTGATCAAATCATTGTTTGCTTTGACATACGTATTCACAGCTTGAACGCGTGATACTGCATCCGTTAATGATTCAGCATTTAATAATGCATCCATCACGCTCGTGTCTTGACCATTGACTTGTACGTCACGTGCTTGTGTTTTGATTGTTTCTGTACGCTTTTCGATTCGTACTTGTAATTCGTCGATTTCAGTTTTTAATTTGTCTGATTGTTGGCGTAAAGTAGCTTGTTCTGCTACCAATTGTTGAGCTTGATCATTGATTGTTGTTACTTGATTTTCTAATTCGCTAACTTGACTTTGAATATCAGCTTGCTTGTTTTGTAAATCACTAATTACTGTATCTGCTTGATTGATTTTATCGTCAATTGAATCTGCTGTAGCTAAAGTTGGCGCAGCTAACGTCGTCATTACAACTGAACTTAAAAGCATTGAAGCATAGACCCGCTTCTTCACACACATTCCTCCATCTCGCATCCCGATTACTTTCTTAACGTTTTCTTAATCACAAGAGGAGTTTACCATAGCAATATGTCAGAAAAATGATAGATATATTACAAATAGATGTCAAAAAAAGAGCTTTCATCTAGACCAATTGTCTAAATGAAAGCTCGAAATACTAGATTAAGCTGAATGACCAACGATCACTCCACCGCTATAACCAAAACCAACACGTGTGATACTTGGATTGATTTCCCAATCACGGTGACCAGTTCCAGAAGCAGTCGTCATATTTGTTTCATTGTACCAAGCATTGATTACAGTTGAGCCTGGTGCAAATAAGATTGCAATTACTTCATCTGCACGTGACCAGTGATCATTTGGAATAGATCCACCATTTCCATTGATTAATGACGCACGAGCTGAAGCAGTTGCTGCTAATCCTGCATCCCAACTTACTGGGTTTAAACCATGTGAAGCACGTAGCGCATTTAATGCATCTAATGTAGCATCACCAGAAGCTGGAGTTGTTGTTGCTGGTTTTTCTTCTTCTACAGGTTTAGTCACAACAGGTGTTGTTGTAGTTGGCTCACTAGTTGCTGGTGTTTCTACTTTTTCTGTAGTTGTTTGTGTTTCTTTTGGTGTTTCTACCGGTGCTTGAGTTGAAGCAGTCGTTTCTTCTTTTGCAACTTCACTTGTAGCTGTTTGTTGAGTTGATGTCGCAGTTTCAACAGCAGCTGTTGTTGTTTGTGTAGTTGCTTTTTCAGCCGCCTTAGCTTCTGCAGCTTTTTGTGCTGCTTCTTTAGCTGCTTGTTCTTGCTGAGCTTTCACGATACGTGCTTGTTCTGCTTCTGCAGCTGCTTTTTGGTTCAATAAATCACTCTTTGTTGATTCTGCAGTCGCTTGCTCTGCTGCTAGTGCGATTTTTTGAACTTTTAAGTCTGCTTGTTTCACAGCTAATTGATCACGTTGTACGTCTAGTTCTGCTTTTGCATCTGCTAAACGAGCTAATTTTTTTTCATTTTCAGCTTTTTTCGCTTCTACAGCTTTTTGATCTTCTTTTTGAGCCGTAATCAAGTCGTTATTTGCTTTTACAAATGTATTCACTGCTTGTACACGACCAACAGCATCCGTAATTGAATCAGCGTTTAAAATAGCATCAACGAAACTAGTATCTTGACCATTTACTTGTACGTCACGCGCTTGTTTCTTAATTGTAGCTGTGCGTTTTTCGATACGTACTTTTAATGCATCGATATCTTTTTGTAATTGCGCTGTATCTGCTTCAAGTTGCGTTTGCTCTTCTTGAAGTTTTACTCCTTTATCATAGATCGATGAAATATCCGATTCTAAAGAAGCGATTTGTGATTCAGCAGTCGCTGTTTGCTCTTTGATCGCTGAAATTTTTTGATCTTGTTCATTGATTTTACTATCAAAATCATCTGCACTCACTTGTACGGTTGCAATTGTTGATAAAAGTAATGTACAAACCAATAACGACTTACTTACGCTTTTCTTCAATTTGCTTTCCTCCACAGGGTTCTAAATTTATTTATGTACGTTTCATGTTTTTTAGACTAATTTTTTCTTAAGACAAAGAGAATTGTACCACAGAGATATGACACAAAGATAAAGGAAATGTTTCAATATGATGTCAAATAACTTGCTTTAGACATTTAAAGAATACATTGAAACAATTTACCTGAATTTGTCGACTAATTCCACATTTATTACAAAAAAAAATGCCTGATTCATTTAGAATCAAGCATTTACACGATAGGTATCGTTAATTTAAATAATTTTTTTAAAGGAAACATTAGTAGCGCAAAATAAATAATATTTAAAATCAACGTCGGCGCAAATGAATTTGTCACAAAAAATTCGCCTTTGATCGTAGTGATTTTAAAGAGCAACTGGATGCCTAATGTAATTAGTTGGACCATAGTCAAAGAGACAATCCAACTAAAGAATAACGTCATCAGATTTTGATAATAAATCGCATGGAATACATACATTAACCAAACCGTAAAGGGTAACGCTACTGCATAAACACCAATCAAACCTAAATAGTAGATATCAAACAACACACCAATAGTCAGCGCACTTAACAGCATATAGCGCTGTGGTAGTTTTCCTGCTGCAAACAGCATCAAGAGCAATAACAATTCCGATTGCCAAATACTGGTATTATGGTTGAGATTAGTGAAGAAGCTCGTAATATGTGCATCGATTAACATCAAAAAGAAAAAGACAACGTAGAGATACGTTAGATACTGTACACTGAATCGTTTCACATTACTCACCTACTGTACGTTTAATTACGGTCACAACCGACAGATCATACATTTTCGCATAAGGTTGTACGTATAATTTCTTTTGGAGTCCAAAATCATCTGAGCGTGCTTCTAAGACCGTTCCAACTGCCAAATCAGCTGGTGAATTTCCACCAAGACCAGAAGTTTGGACGACATCACCTTTTTCAAACTTAGCATCACCGGTCACTTGCTCGACTATCAATGCATTTTTCTTTTCATCAAAACCTTTCAACAGTCCAAATAACACACCATCTTTAGTCGAGATACGTACTGGAAAATGATTTGATGTTTGATTTTCCGCTGTTAATAATTCAATTTTTGAAGACGCACGATTGACTTCGATAACACGTCCTACTAACCCTTTCGTCGCCATTACAGACATATTTAGCTCGATGCCATCTTTTGATCCTTTATCAATGATCAAGAAATCTTGCCAAGTATCTGGTGAGCGCGAGATTACATTTGCAGTGACTTTCTCAAAACTAGTCAGAGTGTTATTTAATTCCAATTGTTCTTTCAATGAACTGATCTCACGTTGATCATTTTTTGTTTGTTGTGATAGCTCTTCATAGTGATCGATTTTTTCTTTCAAACGTTGATTTTCTTCGTAAGTGGTAAATAAGTCTTGAACATTATCTACAGTCTTACTGATAAAATTAAACGGCGCTTGAATCACACGATCGACTAACGCTATAGAATCATTGACCGTTGATTGAACAACATTTGTTTTTTCAGAAACAGCTCGTTTAGCAATCGTTACACTTAGAATCGTTACAACAATAATCACAATAATCAGTGCAATAATAATATTTTTATTCGGATTAATTTTTTTCACAAAAGCACCTCAATAATTTCAAAATGAATGAAACTCATAACTTAAATTGTACCACTTATTGCAACGAAACAAAAGGCAAGGAAAACGACTCTTAATGTTTTTTTGAAACATTAAGAGTTTCCTTACCCCTAGTTAATCCTTACTTTGAATAACTGCGATCATCCCGCTTTTAAAAGATAACGATGCAGTATCTGTCAAAAATTCATTACTCGCATATGACAATGGATACATAACATCGACATTTTGTAATGTATATTTGCTTTTTGCTAACGTCAAATCAGTCACTGGAGTCAAACAACAATATGCTAAATAACGCATGTCCGGTTCTTTTGAAATCGTGTAGTGACCCGGTTCAAAAAAGGTAATGATATTTTGCTGATCCACCAGTTTGAATTGACGACAATAGCTACGAAATCTTGGTTCAAGTGGTAACCATAGATTTGCTAAGAAATGATCAATTCGGCCACCCGTTAATCCGATTAAGGTGATTTCTGCAGTTGACTCAATCGTTAGCGCATGAAGCAAGCCTAGTTGTGTATCTGTATCATCTTTTTCAGGTGGTGATTGTTTCACCAAACTAGCGTACTCAAATACTTTCATTTGTTCCAACTCTGACAAAGAATCAAAATCGCCGATTGCTGCATCACAAGGAATCTTTGCTTCTAATAAATGCAATGCTCCTCGATCGATTCCGATATAATAGTCATATGTTCCAAGTGATGGCCAAGTAGTGATAGGCCTACCTCCGACAATTAAAATTTTCATATCAAACTAGTTGTTCTTTCAATAACTGGATACGTTCACCTGGGTCTTCAGCACCGTAAACATAACTTCCTGCTACAAATACATTCGCTCCAGCTTGCGCGCATAGACTGATCGTCTGATCGTCTACACCGCCATCGACTTCGATATCAAAATTATAGTTGTATTTTTCTTTTAACAAGACTAATTCTTCAATTTTTACCATCATTTCTGGTAAGAAAGATTGTCCTCCAAACCCAGGATTCACTGTCATAACCAACACTTGATCGACCAAAGGCAATACGTGTAGGATTTGATCAATCGAAGTTCCAGGATTGATCACAACTTCTGCTTTAACCCCTTCATTTTTGATCATCTGGATCGCGCGATGAATGTGTGGTGTAGCTTCGACATGCACACCGATAATATCAGCACCCGCTTTTGCAAAATCAATAATATAATTTTCTGGATCAGTAATCATTAGATGCACATCTAGCGTCAATTTAGTTATTGGCCGAATGGCTTTTACCATTGAAGGTCCAAATGTAATATTAGGTACAAAATGACCATCCATTACATCGATATGAATATAGTCAGCACCAGATTTTTCTACTAATTCAATGTCACGTTGTAAATTAGCAAAATCAGCACTTAAAATGGAAGGGGCAATTTTCATATTAATCTCTCCTAGTTTTTGTTTTTCTTTTTATACACTGGTCTACGATTTTCGATTTCTGACATAAATTGTTTATAATCTTCATAACGTGAATAAGCGATTTTATCTTGTTCAAAGGCTTCTTTGACTGCACAATTTGGTTCATTTAGATGCTTACATTCTCTAAAACGACAATCGGACATCCGTGCTACAAATTCAGGAAATAATCTTGGTAATTCCTCTGCGTCGATTGTCAAAAGATCAATTGCACTGAATCCTGGTGTATCTGCAACTAGACCATCCGCAACTTCTAATAATTCGACATGGCGTGTAGTATGCTTACCACGCCCAAGTGATTCAGAAATAGCTGCTGTTGGCAACTCAAGTGAAGGTAAAATCTGATTTAGTAATGTAGATTTTCCAGCTCCAGATTGTCCCATAAATACAGTTAATTTATGTTCAAATGTTTGTTGTAATTCTACAATTGAACGATCATCTGGTGTGGCAACAATCACACGATAGCCAATTTCTTCGTAAATTTTGATAATTTCTTCTACTAATTCAACTTCACTTAGCAAATCGATTTTAGTTAAGTAAATGATTGGTTCTATCTCATTAAACTCTAGTGTTACTAAAAATCGATCCAATAGATTAAATGAAAAATTCGGTTCTACCATACTTGTGACGACCACTGCTTGATCAATATTAGCCACTGTTGGACGGACCAATTGGTTTTTTCTAGGAAGTACTTCGAGTACATATCCATCAGTTAAATTCGTACTTTCAAATACTACATTATCACCAACTAAAGGTGTAATATTTTGATTTCGAAAATTCCCGCGTCCTCTTGTCTGATAAATGATTCCACCTGATTCGACATAATAAAAGCCACTTACTGCTTTACGGATTTTTCCTTGCAAACATCCGCCTCCTCAATCGTTTTTTCTTTTTTATTGTATCATACCTCGTCAAAAAAATCTGAATACAAAAAAAAGACATATCACACGATATGCCTTAAATGATCGGGAAGACAGGATTCGAACCTGCGACCCCTTGGTCCCAAACCAAGTGCTCTACCAAGCTGAGCTACTTCCCGAAAAATAAAAAAAACTACGCGCCCAAGAGGAGTCGAACCCCTAACCTTTTGATCCGTAGTCAAACACTCTATCCAATTGAGCTATGGGCGCATAATGCCGAGGACCGGAATCGAACCGGTACGGTGATCACTCACCGCAGGATTTTAAGTCCTGTGCGTCTGCCAGTTCCGCCACCCCGGCGTGAAATTGGCTAAGCGGAAAACGGGGTTCGAACCCGCGACCCCCACCTTGGCAAGGTGGTGCTCTACCACTGAGCTATTTCCGCGTCTATCTTATGCCGGCTAAAGGACTTGAACCCTCGACCCTCTGATTACAAATCAGATGCTCTACCAACTGAGCTAAGCCGGCCTAACTATTATGCGGGTGAAGGGACTTGAACCCCCACGCCCGAAGGCGCTAGATCCTAAATCTAGTGCGTCTGCCAATTCCGCCACACCCGCATGAAAAATGAGTCGTACAGGGCTCGAACCTGTGACCCTCTGATTAAAAGTCAGATGCTCTACCAACTGAGCTAACGACTCATATGGAGGTTAACGGGATCGAACCGCTGACCCTCTGCTTGTAAGGCAGATGCTCTCCCAGCTGAGCTAAACCTCCAATATGATAAAGCATGGCGACGTCCTACTCTCACAAAGGGAAACCCTTCACTACAATCGGCGCTAAGAAGCTTAACTTCTGTGTTCGGCATGGGAACAGGTGTGTCCTTCTCGCTATCGCCACCACACTTGTGGTGAGTTA
>NZ_JBSMXK010000029.1:0-17312 GCF_053761865.1 Enterococcus bulliens | reverse complement strand
CTCCTTTCGTTTGTTTATTTTGTGGTGATTTAATCATACAGGAAGCGAGTATGTTTTTTAATACCTAAAATGACAAATGGACTGATGAATTGAATTCAATTCATCAGTCCATTAAATTATAGAGCCTTTTTTTATTGAGACAAGACAACGCCAATTAATGTCATCGCAGTAATCAAAGTCAATATCGACCCAAGTACAATGAGATGTAGGCGTTTTTTCATTGTTAAAATAGCGGCAAATTCACGTAAGAATGCATTTGGTAAATAATAAAAAGCAGTTTTTGCTCCAATTCCGTCTGCATTCAAAGCAGCTTGATGTGCGAAAATCGCTGCTCTAAAGATATGGTAATTGTTCGAAGTAAAAATAACTCTTGGATTTGTTATATTTTGCGCATCGATGATTGATTTTGAAAACATCATGTTTTCATATGTCGTAGTCGAATTGGCTTCAAGCAAAATATCCTCATGCGAAATCCCTTGTTCGAGCGCATAGTGTTGCATCGCCAACGCTTCTGGGATCTTTTCATCTGGGCCTTGACCACCTGACATAATCAATTTTAATGGATGCCCTGTTTTAATTTTTTGCTCTCGATAAAATAAAATCGCTTTGTCGATTCGTTTTGCGAGCAAGGGTGTCACACGTTCACCATTGATCAATCCGGCACCCAAGACGATAATAAAATCTTGACGCTTTCTAGGTTGATTAAATTGATATAAAATCGATATAGTTAAAAAATTTATAAATACGATAAATAAATAGCCTAGTGTAGTTGACACCAATAATACCGGTAAGACGATGTACCAAGCAGCATTTTGTGCAACAAAAAAGGTCACGACGACATACACAGTCAATGCGATCCCTAGCAATAAAGTCAATAGATTAGCTAAAGAACGTGATTCGCGTTTCATGACGATAAAGGCATTCCAATATAAAAACACGATCAAGCCAATGATCCCTAAAGAGGCGGCTAAAATAACTAGAATAAACGCAAATAAAAATAATCCTCCAATCAAGGCATCACGTGTCTCCATAAAAACATAAATCAAATAAAATCCATAGATTACAATGAATAAATTAAATAAAAAGCCATTTAATGTGCGTGCTTTTTGCCGCTTGTACATTATAAAAAACAAGGCAAAGAAAAAAAGTGGGATCGCAAAGAAAAAACTTCCGTGTACCAATTCAAGTACACTAGTATAAGCGATCAAGGCAATTAACAGCCATGTTCCTTGATAAAAAACGTGTTGGGGCTCGATTTGTTTTTTCCGCCAACGAAAAAGTAACCAAAATCCTAAACTATAATAGAGTAAGAAAAAAAATAATGGTAAAATATGCATATAGTCAACTCCTCTTTTCTAGTATAACGAATTGTAGGAAGCTTTGTATAGCATAAAAATAAATTATAAAAGTTATTTTATGGAGCAGCTAAGAACACTCCTGATCAAAGTCAGGAGTGTTTTTATAGCTAAAGGAGATGAATCATGGACTATTATAAAACTACATTACACGATTTCGCGATTATCGGTCGATTGGCCACACAACAAGAAGATGAAACGAGTGCATGGATGCAACAAAGTTGGTTCGAATTTGAAGAACATCTCATGGACTTACAATCGCTTGTTTCTTATCCTCTACATGAAGCGGTCGATTGTTGGGGGATTTCAAGTGATCAAACAGAATTTTTAGCACCGATTACGACAAAAGGATATTATCTTGCAGGAATCCAAGTCGATAAAAAAAGTCAAGCACCGAAAGGATGGACTTATTGGGAGCTACCTGATCAAGAGTACTTAGTGGTCAAAACGAATGTCTTAACGATCGATCAAAGTGTTCAAACATTATTTGAAGTAATCTTGCCCAAGGAACAAGTAAGAATCAATGGTGCTATCCAAGAGTTTTATGCTGCCACAGACACACCTGGTGAACTTTGGTTGTATTGTCCAATTGAGGCACTCGATTGATGAGAAAACCATCATTATAAGTTTTTTTTCGTAAAAATTGTGTATATTGTGTATCATAAAAAAGAAATGAGGAATGAAGATGTTACGTTTAGGGATTATTGGGACCAATTGGATTTCGCAACAATTTGTACAAGCAGCACTGGCTAGTACGCATTATCGATTGCATAGTGTTTATTCTCGAAAAATCGCTTCAGCTGAAAAGTTTATTGAAGAGACGACACAAAATCAGGTATTCGCATATACCGATATGAAAGCATTCTTAGCAGATGAAACACTAGATGTCGTCTATATCGCGTCTCCAAATGCACTTCATTTTGAACAAGCCAAACAAGCCATTTTGAATAAAAAACATGTGATTGTCGAGAAACCAGCATTTTCGAATCCAGCAGAAATGGACGAAATCATCCAATTAGCGAATGAACAACGGGTATGTTATTTTGAAGGCGCACGTAATATTCATGAACGAAATTTTCAAACATTAAAAGTGACACTTCCCACGAAAAACCAGATCATGGGCGCGAGTTTTACATATATGAAATATTCTTCGCGTTACGATGAGGTATTGGCCGGTTATATTCCAAATATCTTTTCGCTAGATTTTTCAGGAGGGGCGTTGATGGATTTAGGCGTTTATCCGATTTATGCAGCAGTTGGGCTGTTTGGCGCACCAAAGACCGTTGACTACACGGCACAAAAAATTAGTACTGGCGTAGACGGGTCCGGTTATGGTGTGTTACGCTATGACGATTTTGATGTTGCTGTCCATTTTGGGAAAAATGCAGATTCATTTGCGACATCTGAGATCTATTTAACTGATGGAACGATCGTATTAGATGGGATCAATATTATCACTTCAGCTAAGCGAACACACCGTGCGACCAATGAAACGACAGAGATTTCGCTACACGCAAAACATGAGAATCCTTTATACGAAGAGGCATGCGCATTTGCGACTATTTTGCTTTCTTTAGAAGAAGAGACGATGGCCACTCAATATGAAGAACTCGTTGAATTATCGCGTTGTGTGAATCTTGTATTATATGAAATGCGACAAAAAGCTGGAATTCATTTTCCAGCAGATCAAAAAATGAATTGAGGATTATATGGAAATTAAACAATTACCTTTAGCATGGCAAACATTATGGGAAGACAAAGCGTTTCGTCAGCCGACTGCCATTCAAAAACAAGTCTACAAACCGATGTCTCAAAAACAATCTTTATTAGCTGTTTCACCTACTGGGTCTGGTAAAACGTTAGCGTATTTACTTCCTTCTTTACAACAAGTCGTCCCTGGTCAAGGCAATCAATTGCTGATTTTGACTTCCTCACAAGAATTAGCGGTGCAAGTCTATGAAGTAGCAAAAGAATGGGCACATGCTATCGATTTACACTGTCAATCTTCTATTGGTGGTGCAAATGTGAAACGCCAAGTCGAACAATTAAAAAAGAAACCAGAAGTAATCGTGGGGACACCTGGTAGGGTTTTAGAGTTGATCAAAGCGAAAAAAATCAATGCATTTAATATTCAATCACTGATTTTAGATGAAGCGGATCAATTGGTAAAAGACGATAGCCAGGGTCTAGTCAAAGAGATCATGCAACGATTAGGGGAAAAGACAACCAATTCCTTTTTCTCTGCCACAGCAGATACTGCTCTAGCAGAAGTTAAAGAATTGGTTACAGATCTTACGGTTATTGATACAACTATGATCGATGACAGTCAAGGTGTCGTGCACCATTATTATCTTAATGTGTCTGCGCGCAAGATTACCGATACATTACGTCGCTTGTGCTATATTGAAGCGTTTCAAGGACTGTTTTTTTTCAATCAGTTAAGTGATCTGGGCAATGCAGAAGAAAAATTAGGATTCCATCATCTAAACGTCGCTTCACTGGCTTCTGATCAAAGTAAAGAAATGCGTAAATTAGCGTTGAATGCGTTCAAGCAACATCGATTAAATGCGTTATTGGCCACGGATATTGCGGCAAGAGGGATCGATTTAGATCGTTTGCCGTATGTCGTCAATGTAGATGTGCCATTGACAAAAGAAAGCTATCTCCATCGTGCTGGCCGTGTTGGGCGAATGGGAGCTGATGGGGTTGTCTTGACGCTAGTGACACCGCAAACACAACGTGATTATCGTAAAATCATGAGTCAGATGCAGTTAAAAGGACAAGAAGTTTTTTTACACACAGGAGAGTTGACGACGGAAAAGCCAATTGTTGAAGAAAAGAAATATAGCAAAAAAACGATAGAACACAAAACAAACAAACCGTCAACTACCGTTGAAGTCGGGCAAAAGCGCGTGTCTATTGATACTGAAATGACTACGGTTGTGAAAAAGAAAAAGAAAAAAGTGCGTACGTCTTCTAAGAAAAATAAAGGAAAACGTCAAAAATAAGAGGGTGTGACAGATTTCTGTCACACCCTTTAAACATCAATTACACAGTGTTTTAGATGAAATAAGCCGAATAATTCCGATAATGTCTTCACATATTTCGGGGATTATTCGGCTTATTTTTTAGTGATTCACTTCTGTCACAGTCTTTTTTAACGCCCTTGACCAGAATCGAACTGATAATTGGCCCTTAGGAGGGGTCGGTTATATCCATTTAACTACAAGGGCATATCCATTACTTAGGATAACGTGATTACTTGATAAATTCAAGACTTCTAATAATTTTCTTTTATCCTAAGACCGATTCTAGTCGTAGAATTAAAACTGTAGTATAATTTGACAGGTATGTAGAGGAGGAATTCGATGAAAACCATTTATGCGGTCGTTGATTTAGAGACGACTGGGACGAATCCTAAAGAAGATCGAATTTTTCAATTTGGTTGTGTATTGATTCAAGAAGGACAAATTGTTGGGCGATTTGCAACAGATATCAATCCTGATCGTCCAATCTCAAAACAAATTCAACAATTGACGCAAGTGAACAATCAAAAGGTCAAGCATGCGCCTTATTTTGAAGATGTAGCCGAAACGATCTATCACTTGTTAAGTGATACGATTTTTGTTGCGCATAATATTCATTTTGATTATCGTTTTTTAAGTGCAGAATTGAAACGGTGCGGCTTGCCGGAATTGACACTTAAAGGAATCGATACGGTTGAATTAGCGCAAATCTTTTTGCCGACAGAAGTCAGCTTTCGCTTAGGGGACCTAGCGGAGAGTTTACAGTTTACCCACGATATGCCCCATCAAGCAGATAGCGATGCAGAAGTGACTGCAAAATTATTTCTATTGATTGAAGAAAAGATGCGCCAGTTGCCGCTGATTACGATGGAGGCGATCAAACGTTGTGCAAAAAATCTTTCGATGCACACCGATTTATTTATTGATACGATCTATCATGAGATGAAAGAGCATTTGCAGCCACTTCCAGAACAGATACAAGTCGTTGGACAACTGGCGCTCGTAAAACCAGAAAAAGAATGGTATGAAGCTCCTACTTATCAGCGCAGCTATCCAAAAACGAAAGCGCAAAAGACAGAATGGTTGGATGCACGTTTTACTTATCGTAAAACACAACAAGTGTTGATGGATCAAGTATTTGATCATTTTTCGACAGATGAAGGTTCTAAAAATTGTTTTATTGAAGCGGAAACAGGGAGTGGAAAAACGGTTGGGTATCTCTTTCCAAGTAGTTTTTTAGCCACTATAGAAAATCCATTGATCATTAGTACGGCTTCTATTTTGTTGCAACACCAATTATTATATCGAGATATCCCACAATTAAATGGGATCGGTGCCTATCCACTACAAGCAGTGGTGGTCAAGAGCCATCGTCATTATTTAGATCTAGAGCGGTTCCAACAGACATTAGTCGAAACGACCGAAATGAAACAATATGCGTTGTATCAAATGATGATTTTAGTCTGGTTGACTCAAACGACGACGGGAGATTTAGACGAGCTAAATTTATTGCGTTTGGATCATTTATTTTTTACTCAAGTCGCCCATCGAGGGATAGAGTCTGTTACCAAGCATTCTCCATTTTATGAAGTTGATTTTTTACGTCTTCTGTATCAACGTGTCGGCCAAAGCAATGTGATCATCGTCAATCATGCTTTTTTAGCTCATGATCTCAAGCGCGATGTGCCTTTATTGCCCTCGAGTCGTTATTTATTGATCGATGAGGCGCATCATCTACCTTCGGCTTTAGAGCGGGTCGCTACAAGAAGTTTTACGGTCACTTTATTGAGTCAAATGATGGAATCTTTTGTGCAAAGTATTTGGCCCAAAGCGTGTCAGGAAAAACTTCCCCTCTTTTTTAAAATCTTAGAACAACTTGACAAAACAAGTACACAGCTAAGTGAGTGGATGAAGGATTTACTGCCAGAACACGTCTGTGAGTGGGTGATGGAGAGCAGTGTACGTAAAGACTTTCCAATAGTGATCGAACGGCTGATCCAACGAATTGCCCAGACCTTTAAGGATGCTTTAGTCGTGAAAGAACAGTTAGCCGAAAGTTTAGTACTAGAAAAAAGTCCACATAGTGGAGAGATTATCGAGTACTTTACACAGTTGGAAGAAAACTATGAGGCTTTTTGTGATTTCTTTATACGTGAGGATCTGTTTTTGATCCATCGCGTCATTTGGAGAAAACAAAAACAGCAAATACGATTTGAAACGATCGATCTAACAGCTTCAAAACTAGCCAAACAACAAGTTGGTACCCGTTATCAACGCATTCTTTACTTAGGTGCAACACTGACAACACAAGACAGCTTACGATATGTACCAGAGCAATTAGGGTTTGATCAAGCTGTTTTGCGATTGCCGACACAATTTGATTATCAAAAACAAGCAAAGCTCTTTACAGTAGTCGAACCGATAGAAAAAGAGCGTACACAACAACTGATTGCACAGCTACGTAATATTATGCATCACTACTCGCGATCGATTTTAGTGTTGTTTACATCACATGAACAGCTACAGGCAGTCTATCAAGCGCTCCACTTTGAATTTTTTCAAGCAGGACGTGAAATTTTGGCTCAAGGGATCGGAGGATCGCGCCAAAAGTTATTAAAACGATTCACACAATCGGATCAAGCCATTTTATTTGGGGCAGATAGTTTTTGGGAAGGTGTCGATTTACCAGGCGATGATCTGCATTTGCTGATTGTCACGAATTTACCATTTGACAATCCGAACCGACCCTTAGTGAAAGCCAAATATGCTTATCTAGAAGCGCAAGGACAAAATGCTTTTCAAGTAGAGGCACTCCCAAAAGCGGTAATGAAATTGCGTCAAGGGTTTGGTCGTTTGATTCGTACCACGACCGATAAAGGCATGATGATCGTGTTAGATTCACGATTACATACCGCAAATTATGGCGCTAGTTTTATCCGTTCGCTTCCTGAAGGATTGCCTAATTCGACTGGGACAAGTGATGAAGCGATAGAGGCGCTTGAAGACTTTTTTGATTGACACGTTCAAATTGGTGAAAAAGTCTGCCGCAAGTGTCAAAAGTTTGCTATAATATAACCCATTAGAAAAGGAGCGAAATGCTTTGTCTTTACAACCATCAAAAAGTGAAAAACGAATTACCATTATGTTATTTAGTTTGATTGTCGTTTTCTTGATTGCAATCGCCAGTACGGTCATTATCTATCTCCAAGCGACACAACCGATGCGTCAAGCTAAAAAAGAAGCAACAGCTTTAGCGCAAAAGTATGGAAAAGTAGACACAGTGGATGCGTTCTATCGATTATCAAAAGCTGGAACGACATATACTGTAGTAGGAAAAAATCCAGAAAACCAAACGGTTGCCGTCTTCATTCCAAAAGATGGTACAAATATCAAAGTAATGGAGATGCAATCAGGAATCGATCAAAACCAAGCAACCCAACTTGTCCAACAAGCCCACAATGATCAAACGATCGTCAAAGCTAACTTGGGATTACTAGACGATCAACCTGTTTGGGAAGTCATCACAAAAAAAGATAAGGTCTTGAATTATTACTATCTTGCCTTTAGTGATGGAAAAATCGTCAAAGAGCAACAAAATATTTAAACGAATTGATTTTTGAGGAGATGGATGGATGAATTTATCAACACGTGCACAAAATATTGAACCTTCAGCAACATTAAAAGCATCAACAAAAGCGAAGCAATTAAAAGCACAAGGAAAAGATATTTTAAGCTTAACAGTAGGCGAACCCGATTTTGCGACTCCTGAAACGATCCAACAAGCAGCGATTCAAGCGATCACGAGTGGTCAAGCAAGTTACTATACGCCCACTGCAGGTATCCCTGAGCTAAGACAAGCGATCGTAGCGTATCTGCGTAAGTATTATCAAGTAGACTATGCCTCTTCACAAACAATCGTTACAGATGGCGCAAAATATGCATTGTATTTAGTATTCCAAGCGATTTTGAATGTTGGTGATGAAGTCTTGATCCCTACGCCATATTGGGTCAGTTATAGTGAACAAATTAAGTTGGCCCAGGGGACGGCTGTTTTTGTAGAAACGACAAGCGCACAGGATTTTCAAGTCACAGTCGAACAATTAGAAGCCGCGCGTACACCTAAAACGAAAGCGTTGTTGTTGAATTCTCCTTCTAATCCGACAGGAATGATTTACTCCAAAGAACAATTGGCTCAAATCGGTGAATGGGCCGTGGCACATAATATTTTGATCATTGCTGATGACATCTATGGTCGCCTTGTTTATGGCGAAGCAACATTTACACCGATCGTTTCATTATCAGAAGCTATTAAAGAACAAACGATCGTCATTAATGGTGTTTCTAAGACCTATGCGATGACAGGATGGCGGATTGGTTTTGCTGTAGGAAATCAAGCAATCATTACTGCTATGATCGATATTGCTTCACAAGCCACAAGCAATCCAACTGCGGTAAGTCAATATGCGGCTGTAGAAGCATTGAGTGGCGATCAATCTGAAGTTGAACGCATGCGTCAGGCCTTTGAAATTAGACGTAACAAAATGTTTGAGGCGCTTCAAGAGGTCCCAGGATTTGACGTATTGCTACCAGATGGTGCGTTTTACTTCTTCCCAAATGTTCAGAAAACGCTAGATCAATGTGGCTATACAGACGTAGACGATTTTGTAGACGATTTACTTTACGAAGCAAACGTAGCGGTCGTTACTGGAAAAGCATTCGGTGCACCGCAAAATATTCGATTAAGTTACGCCGCAGATCAGCAAACATTAGACGAGGCTGTAGCTAGAATCAAAAAATTTGTTGAAAAAAAACAAAAAAAGTAATATCCTTTGAGAGATGACAGTAAAAGATAGGAGAGACACACGTGAAACAAATTCAAATTATCGAAGCAAAACACCACGTAGGTGAAATCGTGCAAATCGGTGCTTGGGTAGCGAATAAACGCTCAAGTGGGAAAATTGCCTTTTTACAACTACGCGATGGAACAGCTTTTTTTCAAGGAATCGTAGTCAAAAGTGAGGTACCTGAAGAGGTATTTACCTTAGCGAAAGGACTGACACAAGAAACTGCTGTTTTAATTACAGGAGAAATCCGTGAAGATACTCGCTCAAAATTTGGGTATGAAATCGGTGTGACAGCCATTGAAGTAGTAGGGGAAAGCCAAGACTATCCAATTACACCAAAAGAACATGGAACAGACTTTTTAATGGACCATCGTCATTTATGGTTACGCTCTTCTCGTCAACATGCGATCATGCAAATTCGTAACGAGATCATTCGTGCCACATATGAGTTTTTCAACAACAATAATTTTGTGAAAATTGATCCACCGATCTTAACAGGATCTGCTCCAGAAGGCACAACGGATCTATTTGAGACCAATTATTTTGATCAAAAAGCGTACTTATCTCAATCAGGTCAATTGTATATGGAAGCGGCGGCAATGGCTTTGGGTAAAGTATTTTCATTTGGTCCAACTTTCCGTGCAGAAAAATCCAAAACACGTCGTCATTTGATCGAGTTTTGGATGATCGAACCAGAAATGGTCTTTACACATCAAGAAGAAAGTTTGGAAATCCAAGAGCAATACGTGGCCTTTTTAGTGCAAAGCGTACTAGACAATTGTGATTATGCGCTAGACGTTTTAGGCCGTGATCGTAGCGTATTGGAAAAATATACAAAATTACCTTTCCCACGCATTTCTTACGATGATGCAGTCACGTTATTACAAGAAAATGGCTTTGAGGATATTACTTGGGGCGATGATTTTGGTTCACCACATGAAACGTTTATTGCCAATTCATTTGACCAACCTGTCTTCATCTTGAACTATCCAAAAGCAATCAAGCCTTTCTACATGAAACCACATCCAACACGCGAAGACGTGGTGATCTGTGCGGATATGATCGCACCAGAAGGTTATGGTGAAATTATTGGTGGATCAGAACGTGCAACGGATTATGAATTTTTATTAGAACAAATCAAAGCACATGGTCTAGATGAAAATGAATACTCTTGGTATTTAGATCTTAGAAAATATGGATCTGTTCCACATTCAGGTTTCGGACTAGGCTTAGAACGTACAGTGACTTGGTTATCAGGAATCGAACACGTACGTGAAGCGATCCCATTCCCACGTTTATTAAATCGAATTTACCCATAAGAAAAAAGAGCGACTTTTAAAACATCGTTTACTTGTTTTTTTAAAGGAGTATGACAGAAATCTGTTATACTCCTTTTTTTTGTGAAATTTATGTATTTTTCAAAAAAATAACTTGTCTATTTAAGATAGACATGTTAAAACTAATAGTGTACTGAAAATAACTTGAATGGGGTATGTGATAATGGGACATTGGGATGCAATTAAAGTTGGAGAACGTTATGAAGTCAAGCCACAACAATTTCAGCGAGCAATGACAGGAAAAGTCAATGAAGTTCGACCACAAACAATCGTATTTGAAGTCGAACAGTGTGAATGGATCGACCAAGCAATTGCCAAAAAGCATCCATTAATCGAAGTAACCTTGTTTGATATAAAAAAACCGATTGCGAGTAACTATTTTTTTAGTTAAGGTAAAGAAACTGTTGGAAGCACTTGTTTCCAGCAGTTTTTTCGTTTTGTCAATTCGACTTATGGTATAATGGCCCAATGAAGAACACGACAGTAAGGATGACAAGCATGGAACCCATTATTATTGGTATTGTAACGCATAATAGTAACGATATTTTTCAAACTCTAGATCATTTTGCGACCTTTTTACCTAACCCGCGTTATCAATTGGTCATTTATGATAATGCATCAGAAAAAGAATATGTCGAGAAGATGAAAGGTTATCAGTTTGTACACGTAATTGAAGGAAAAGAAAATTTAGGTTTTGGTCATGGACATAATCAAATTTTTCTACACCAAAAAACAGCTGTAGGGGTGATTTGCAATCCAGATATCTTAGTAGAGGAGCAGACGATTGAACAACTGATCTTCTTATTGCAACAAGACCAAACCCTCGCTGGAGTTAGTCCTAAAGTGTTAAATGAAGATCAGACTGTCCAACATCTTGTGCGTCATAAATTGACCGTTTTTGACTATATGTTGCGCTTTATCCCTTTTGGTTTTGTAAAAAATGCTTTTAAAAAACGCTTAGCAGACTATGAATGCCGCTTTCTATCCGATACGCAGTATTCATTTATTCGTATGGGATCGGGCTGTTTTATGGTGATCGATATTGCGAAGTTTCAAGCGATCAATGGATTCGATGAGCGCTTTTTCATGTACTTTGAAGACAATGATCTTTGCTTGCGTTTTGAACAAAAAGGGTATCGTTTGCTTTATACCCCATTTGATTCTGTGATCCATCTCTATGGAAAAGAAGCACACCGCAATCCGAAATTATTCTTGATTTTTTTACAATCAATGGGAAAATTTTTCCATAAGTGGGGCTGGAGGTTTTTTTGATGAACGAAACTATCCAAGTAGTCATCGTTTTGTACAATATGACAGTTGAGCAAAGCAATGCTTGCCAATTTTTTTTGACGCAGCCATTTTCCGAACACATCCAATTATTGATTTACGATCATACGAAGCAAGCACAGACACATCCTTTTTTTGAACATCCGCAAGTGACCTATCAACACGATCCGCGAAATCTTGGTTTAGCTGTGGCGTATAATCAGGCTTTTAGACAAGGTAAGGCTCGATGCCGCTGGTTATTATTACTTGATCAAGATACGACATGCACGATGGAGTATTTGACCTATCTTTTGACCCAGCCTAAAACAAATGTGGCTTGTGTGGTCCCTAAAGTGATGGATCACCATCAAATCTCACCCGTTTTAGCTCAAGGGTATGTCGATCGTACAGCACGATTTCCTGCAGTAGGTGTGACTAAAAAGCGTATCATGGCGATCAATTCAGGAACGTGCTGGTCGATGGCATTTTTAGATCAAATCGGTGGATTCAACGAAGACTTTCCATTAGACTTTTTAGATCATTGGCTGTTTTTTGAAGTCTTTCAACAAAACCAAGCAGTTGACGTTACAGATTTCACGTTGCAGCATCGACTTTCTGTGTTGGATTTTGAGACATTACCTGAGGCTCGATATCGATCGATTTTAGCCAGTGAAGCTCTATATTACAGCCGTTATGAGATCGATTTAAAAAGACGACACCAAAAACAATTAGTATTACGGACACTAAAGCAATTATTGACTGTGAAAAATCGTTCCATCTGGAAATTGACTTGGCGCGAATTCAATCGATTTCGTAAGGAGGGGCGTTCATGATTTCAGTTTGTTTAGTGACTTATAATGGAGCTTTCTTTTTAAAACAGCAGTTAGATAGTATTTTGATACAATTAGCAGATGAAGATGAAGTATTGATCTCAGACGACGGTTCGACGGATGAGACATTGTCGATTATTGATGCCTATGATGATCCGCGAATCCAGTTATTTCAAGGACCAAGACAAGGTGTGATCAAAAATGTTGAGTTCGTATTGCAACAAGCACAAGGAGAATTTATTTTTTTAGCTGATCAAGACGACATCTGGCATCCAGATAAGGTTAAAAAAATGATCACTGTATTTAAAAACAATCCAAAAGTGCAGGTCGTTGTGAGTGATTTGGTGATTGTCGATGAGCATGCGCAAGTGTTGCATGCCTCGTATTTTGACTACCGTCAAGTGAAAGCAGGATTTTTTCAAAATATTTTAAAAAATAGTTTTATTGGTGCTGCGATGGCGTTCAGAAGAGAGCTATTGCAAACGGCTTTTCCATTTCCTAATCATTTACCGATGCATGACATGTGGCTAGGGTTAATCGCTGTCAATCAGGTCTACTTTTTAGCAGAACCTTTAGTTGATTATCGTCGTCACGAAAAAAATGCCAGTGAAATCGCGACGACAAGTTCTTTTAAACAAAAATTAGCCTGGCGTTATCATCTGATTTGCGCTCTGATTTGGCGCTTAATCTTTAAAAAATGATGCGAATTGATAAAAAAACCTTTTTTTTATCAGGTGAAATAGGTAAAATAGAACACGAGATGCTTACGAATAAAAAACAAAGGAGCTTTTTTCTATGAAAGGAATTATCCTAGCAGGAGGTTCAGGGACGCGTTTGTATCCACTGACTCGTGCCACATCAAAACAATTGATGCCGATTTATGATAAACCGATGATTTATTATCCAATGTCTACGCTAATGTTAGCGGGGATCACTGAAATTTTAATCATTTCAACACCACAAGATACCCCACGCTTTGAAGAATTATTTGGGGATGGACATGAATTAGGCTTACATATCGAATACAAAGTTCAACCAAGTCCTGATGGCTTGGCACAAGCCTTTGTTTTAGGGGCTGACTTTATTGGAAACGATAGCGTGTGCCTTGTTTTAGGAGATAATATCTACTACGGTGGCGGATTGTCGAAAATGCTACAACGCGCGGCTCAAAAAGAAAAAGGTGCTACAGTATTTGGTTATCACGTAAACGATCCTGAGCGTTTTGGAGTTGTCGAATTCGATGAAAAGATGCGTGCATTGTCGATCGAAGAAAAACCAACGGATCCTAAATCAAACTATGCCGTAACTGGTCTTTATTTTTACGATAATGATGTGGTGGATATTGCCAAAAATATCCAACCATCAGAACGTGGTGAACTTGAGATCACGGATGTGAATAAAGTGTATTTAGAACGTGGAGACTTATCTGTTGAAGTGATGGGCCGTGGATTTGCTTGGTTAGATACTGGGACACACGAGTCATTATTAGAAGCCTCAACGTTTATTGAAACAATCGAAAAACGTCAAAATCTAAAAGTGGCTTGTTTAGAAGAAATTTCTTATCGTATGGGCTACATTACTAAAGAAGAATTGAAAGAACTCGCACAGCCGTTGAAGAAAAATCAATACGGTCAATACTTATTGCGATTGATTGAGGAGTAAGCAGATGGGGAAAATCAAAGTAACGGATACAAAATTACAAGACGTGAAAATTATTGAGCCAGCCGTGTTTGGTGATCATCGTGGCTTCTTTACAGAAAGCTATTCACAAGAAGATTTTCACGCGGCTGGGATTACGCATGATTTTGTGCAAGATAATCATTCTTTATCCACTCAACCTGGTGTGATCCGTGGTTTGCATTTCCAAAAAGGGGAGGCAGCCCAAACGAAATTGATCCGTGTCGTCACAGGTGCAGTCTTAGACGTGATCGTCGATATTCGCAAAAATAGCCCTACTTATGGTCAATGGGAAGGCTATATCTTATCTGAACATAACCACCGTCAATTGTTGGTTCCTAAAGGATTTGCGCATGGCTTTATGACGTTGACCGATAACGTGAATTTCATGTACAAATGCGACAATTACTACAATGCAGAAGCTGACGGAGGGATTGCGTTTGATGATCCGAATTTAGCTATTGATTGGCCGATGGATCTTACAAAAGCTGTCTTATCAGATAAAGATAAACAACATCCAACATTAAAAGAATTTGAAGCAGAAAATCCCTTTGTATACGGGGAAATTTAAGGAGTCTATATGAAAAAGATTATTGTAACCGGTGGAGCAGGATTTATCGGCTCTAATTTCGTTCATTATGTGGTAAACAACCATCCTGAAGTTCACGTCACAGTATTAGATAAATTGACGTATGCAGGCAATAAAGAAAACTTAGCTGGATTACCAGAAGACCGCGTAACGCTTGTAGTAGGCGATATCGCAGATATGAGTGTGGTCGAACCGTTAGTGAAAGAAGCAGACGCTGTAGTGCATTATGCAGCAGAGTCACATAACGATAACTCTCTAAAAGATCCTTATCCATTTGTGCATACGAACTTGATTGGAACGTATACCTTGATCGAAGCGTGTCGTAACCATCAAGTCCGTTACCATCATGTATCAACCGATGAAGTATATGGGGATCTTCCATTACGTGAAGATTTACCAGGACATGGCGAAGGCGAAGGCGAGAAATTTACGGATCAAACGCCTTATAATCCATCAAGTCCATATTCTTCAACAAAAGCTGGATCTGATTTATTAGTCAAAGCATGGGTTCGTTCATTTGGCCTACAAGCGACAATTTCAAATTGTTCAAATAATTATGGTCCTTATCAACATATCGAAAAATTTATTCCACGCCAAATCACCAATGTTTTAAGTGGCATTCGTCCGAAGTTATATGGCGATGGCAAAAACGTTCGTGACTGGATCCATACAAATGATCATTCTTCAGCTGTTTGGGCGATCTTAACAAAAGGCCGCATCGGTGAAACGTATTTGATTGGAGCAGACGGTGAAGAAGACAATAAAACTGTGATCGAATTGATCTTAGAATTGATGGGTCAATCAAAAGATGCTTACGATCACGTTAACGATCGTCCAGGACATGATTTGCGTTATGCGATCGATTCAACAAAATTACGTGAAGAATTAGGTTGGACGCCAGAATTTACCAACTTTAAATCAGGGCTTGCCGATACCATCAAATGGTACGAAGCCAACGAAGACTGGTGGAAAGCTGAAAAAGAAGCTGTCGAAGCAACTTATGCCAAAAATGGTCAATAAAAACAAGTAAAGGCAGGAAGCTTCCTGCCTTTCTTTATGAAAAGGAGTCAAACAGATGATTTTACTTACAGGTGGAAATGGACAATTAGGAACAGAATTACGTCACCTTTTAGATGAACAAGGACTTGAATATGTTTCAACAGATTCAAGTGAATTAGATATTACAGATGAAGCGAAAACACTCGCATTTATCAAAGAGTTGAACCCGAGTGTGATTTATCACTGTGCAGCTTACACTGCAGTGGATAAAGCTGAAGACGAGGGCAAAGAAGTCAATGAATTGGTGAATGTTGCAGGTTCAGCGCATGTCGCCAAAGCGGCGGAAGCTGTCGACGCAACGTTGGTTTATATTAGTACGGACTATGTTTTTGATGGAATGAAAAAAGACGGAGAGTATGCCGTTGACGATCAGACAAATCCATTAAATGAATACGGTCGTACAAAATTAGCTGGTGAAGAAGCGGTAAAAGAGTATGCTAGTAAATACTATATTATCCGTACGTCTTGGGTATTTGGACAATACGGGCACAATTTTGTCTTTACGATGCAAAAATTAGCGCAAAGCCATCCTAAATTAACAGTCGTAAATGATCAATATGGTCGCCCGACGTGGACACGTACTTTAGCTGAATTTATGACCTATTTAGTTGCACAAAAAGCAGAATATGGCGTATATCATTTGTCAAATGATAATCGTGCTACTTGGTTTGATTTTGCTAGTGAGATCTTAAAAGATACTGATGTTGAAGTGACACCCGTTACGAGTGATCAATTTCCTCAAAAAGCTACTCGTCCTCAATATTCAGTGATGGATCTGTCAAAGGCAAAAGCAACTGGCTTTGTGATTCCAACTTGGCAAGAAGCTTTAGCGCAAATGCTTAAAGGATAAGTACACTAATTTTTTGCATAATAAATAATTACAAATAATAGGAGATAGTTATGTTAATAGAGATATGTTTGATTTTAATATGCTTATTGAGTCTAATTAAATTAAAAAAATATAAAATAAATTTTGTGCAATTAGTATGGCTTGTTCTTATGAATAGTTCATTGATTATACTTTTAGGAGAAAAGTTTAATGTAACTTTTATTAATAATCATTATTTCTACTATCCATCCTCTACATCGGATAGTAGAAATTGGATACTGATTTTAACCTTTTTTTCAACTATTGGACTTTTCTCTTTATTAAATTATAGTCATAAAAAATACATAAATTGGAATTTAAAAAAAATAATTGTTAGTCAAGTCCATAATCCTGTGTAAAATACTATACAATGTTTTACTGGTCTCTCATTGATCAAACTTAATATATTTTCTTGTAGAACTGAGCCATTCGTCATGAAGGTCCATAAGGACAGCTCCAAT
>NZ_JBSMXK010000028.1:0-18376 GCF_053761865.1 Enterococcus bulliens | reverse complement strand
CAGTGTAAAATGTACTTGGGTCATGTAACGTCCTCCTGGGTATGTTTTTGTGGTTAAAAACATTGTACCGTAAAAGGGCTGTTACATGGCCTTTTATCTTTTACACAATTATATGGACGTAATCAATAAGTATTTCCATCTTGTTTCTTTTATTCTTTACTTTGTATTGAAACTTTATAGGTTGATTGCATAATTTACAATGTTTATTACCAGATACGTCAGTTGTAAGTATAGGATTATTCTTGTCAGGAATCCATTCTTCACTTGAAAAATTTAACCATGCAGGGAGATTCTGCTTTATTTTTTGACTAATATCTAATTTTTCAGCAGTATCTTCATCAATTTTGTTGTTTTCTAATAAAATCTTATATATAGTCGGTTCTTCATATTTCATAAAATCACTAAATATCAGCAAATTACGTTTACTTTTATCAATTAATAATTTCTTCCCCATTAAAACATCCCTCCAAAAACAAACGTATGTTCTTACACTATATTAACATGAAACAAAACCTTTCTCTATAAATTTTTTTATCATCTTCTATGTTGGCAACTCAACCACACTACTAACTTTTCCTTCAATTTTTAATAGTTATTTAAACACATTAATATCTACATTAGTTATCTATTTTAAAATCCTGTCATCATTGGCACTTGAAACCTTGATTTTCATTCTATTAGCCACTTAACACGCATATATGAGCTTTTATATTATTACATAACCTCTTTTATTTACAGTTGCTTAAAAACGCTCTAAAGCCCTCTGAATGGTTAATTACATATATTTGTTCCATTGTTCTACTCTAAATTGGAATTGATTATTCTACTTTTAAAATTCTCAACGTAACCCAATCAGTGCAGCTGGATAGAGCATCCGCCTTCTAAAGAAAGGTCGAACCAAACAAATGTCATTATGCCTTTCTAAAAAGATTCAAATAAGCATGCACAACAGTTAAAAGTTGCACCACTAAATGCTTTAAATACCACCTCTTGCAAAATAATAAAATAATGCTATTATGAGACAAAACGTGTGGGATACTTTTGCCAGTTCGAAGTCCAGTTCGTCTACCCCATAACAAAAAATACAAAAAAAATCCTAATGAAATGCTTATCTAAAAGCTTTTTCATTAGGAAATAATAACTGACCTTTTACGTCACAGGAGGGATTCGAACCCCCGACCGTCCGCTTAGAAGGCGGATGCTCTATCCGGCTGAGCTACTATGACAAATCAGCAACAAAGATTATTATAGGCAAGTGTTGTCTGATTGTCAATGCTTTTTGTTATTTATTTTCTTGCCAAAGAAAGGTATGAATCAAAGAGATGACTTCAACATTTTCTACTAACGCACTATGTTCAGCATCATCTGTAATGATTTTTTCTTGATACGTTCCCTTATCTTGATAGACTAGCCGCCCTGATAACACACTTGTCATCGTAACGACTTCATCTGTTGCTTCTCCAGTATCTCCAATGATATTATAAACGTCGATTGCTGGGATACGTGCTTGATTGGCTAAATAATTTGTGAGTTGTGGACTGTATTCTTTTGGTGTATCGAATGTCATTTTTTGCTCATTGTAACGCTCGGGCATATCGTTATAAGGTGTCCCTAGTGTCATGGCTCGCAAAATCATCGGGTCTTTTTTGGTATAATAATCTTCTAAATATTGTGTGAAGATCAACCCACCATTCGAGTGTCCCAAAAACGTATACTCAAAAAATGCATAACGAGCAACTACTGCCTGTAGACCGATTTGAAACCACTTCCCTTGCTCAACTAAAGCCTCGTCGCTCGCATCTTCAAATGCGATCACAATAATCGGTCGATTTGATTTATTGGTCAATTTCCCCATCATGGTGACTTGTTCATCTTTATGGACGGTTACTTTTAAGACATTCGTCGTTTGTAAAGATGTAATCAGACCATCAAAGCGTTCTGTTGTCCCTCCGGTGCCAGGCACCATGATAAGTGGTATTTGGGTCAGTTGCAAGGGACGTTTTTGTTGTAAAAAATTAGAGGTAAACGTATCTGCTGCTAACTTTTCCGATACGGACAAGGCAAAAAAACTACCGACAATTACGACTAGACTACTCCAACGAAGCCATTTTTTGCGATACATCCTACTCATCTCCTCTGTTTAGGATTCTACAGGAAACAAATCACTCAACTCAAATTCAACTACATCAGCTTCTTTACGAATCAACGCAATTCCATCACCTAAAGGAACAAGAGAGGTTGTCAAATCAGGATGCTCATTGATTTCTTTTAAAAAACGATTTAATTTGCGATAGATCGTGCGGCGATTGCGTGGAATCTCTTCGATTGGATCTAAAACAGTGCCACCTTGGAAGATGTCATCTACGATCAATGCTCCACCTTTTTTCAACAAACGCATACATTCTGGTAAAAATTCGATATATTTTGATTTGGCACTATCCATAAAAATCAAATCGTAAGGACCAGTCAACGTCGGCAGAATATCAGCAGCCTGGCCTTCTAACAACGTCACTTTATCTTCTAATCCTAGACGTTCATAGGTTTTTTTGGCTTTTCTAATCATCACGTCGAAACGATCGATCGTCGTCACGTGTCCATCATCGCCGACAAACTGTGCCATTAGACTAGAAGAAAACCCGATCGCTGCTCCGATTTCTAAAATTTGTTTCGGTTTGATTTGCCCCAATAAAAATTGTAAAAACATCACGGTTTCGTGTGGAATGATCGGGATTTCTTGTTCATTGGCTTCCTTTTCGATTGCTCCTAATTCTCCTGGTAAAGCTTTTTGAGCAGTACGTAAATACTGAACCAGTTCTTCTTTAACAACTGATCGGTGCATCATTTCATTGCGCATAACGAGTCTCCTTTATTGTTTCTCGTCATATTATACGAATTTTTTAGAAAAGGCGCAAACGAACAGGAATTTTTCTCATAAAATGCTTGCTTTTTTTTTTAACATTGATTAGTCTAGTAACAGGATTTGGATTAGTAACTTATGTGGATGTTTTAGAGAGTCGGAGCGAGGCTGGAACTTCGATACCACTGGCAGAAGTGAACCTACCAATGAGAAGATCACTAACCTGGTCGGCGTGGATGCCTTATCATCTTTCAAGTAGGGTCGAGTCAGTCGATCAACAAAGGTGGTACCGCGAACATGTCCAAGCATTTCGTCCTTTTAGAGGATGGAAGGCTTTTTTTGTGTCCAAAATGAATTAATTAAAGGAGTTTGACTATGTCAGAACAAACAAATGATTTTACCCAATGGTACTTGCAGACCGTTCAACAAGCAGAATTGATGTCGTATTCACCTGTACGCGGATCGATCATCTTCCGTCCCGATGGTTTTGAATTATGGGAACATATCCAAGAAGAATTTAACCGTTTCTTAAAAGCAGAAGGGATTCGTAATGCGTATTTCCCAATGCTGATCCCAAAAAGCTTTTTCATGAAAGAAGCGGATCATATCGAAGGTTTCGCTCCAGAGCTTCCTTGGGTCACTGAAGTCGGTGATGAAAAATTAGAAGAGCCGTTAGCTCTACGTCCGACTTCTGAAACGATGATTGGTTCAGCCTTTTCAGATTGGATCAATTCTTATCGTGATCTTCCTTACGAGATCAATCAATGGGCCAATGTCTTTCGTTGGGAGAAAAAAACGTTGCCTTTCTTGCGCACTTCAGAATTTTTATGGCAAGAAGGACATACGGCACACGCAGATGAAGAAGATGCACGTCGCCGCACCATGCGTGTATTAGATGAGTATGCTCGTCTATGTGAAGAATTTTTAGCGATCCCGGTTTATAAAGGACAAAAAACGCCATCCGAACGTTTTGCTGGTGCCGTTGATACCTATTCAATCGAAGCCATGATGAAAGACGGGAAAGCGGTACAAGCTGGTACTTCTCATTATATGGGAACCAAATTTGCTGAAGCGTTTGAAATCAATTACTTAAATAAAGAAAACAAACACGTCCCTACTCATACGACTTCTTGGGGAGTCTCTACTCGTCTTCTTGGTTCATTGATCATGACACATGGCGATGAGAATGGATTAGTCTTTCCTCCAACAGTTGCCCCAACACAAATCGTGATGATGCCTGTAGGACCTTGGAAGAAAAATCCAGCCATCATGGAAAAATTAGATGCACTTTATGCCCACTTTAAAGCACAAGGCTACCGTGTACGTTTAGATGATACCGATAATTCTCCTGGTTACAAATTCCATGAATGGGAATTAAAAGGTGCGTGTATCCGTATCGAATGTGGCCCACGTGATCTTGAAAATGGACATGTAATGACGAAAATCCGCGATATCGACGGAAAAGTCGCTGTAGCTTTTGACGAGCTAGACACCTATATTGCAACTGAACTTGAAAAAATGCCTACACGTCTTTTAGAAAATGCTAGAAAACGCAATCAAGAAAATGAATATACCACGATCGAGACATTAGATGAATTAAAAGCACATATCGAAACGTGTAAACAAGAAAATCGACCAACTGGATTTGTTTTGATCGGTTGGGACGGTACTGAAGAAACTGAAGCGAAAATCAAAGAAGAAACTGGATTTACGACTCGTAATATCCCATTTGATGTTCCTGTTGAAAAAACAGTCGATCTTGTCAATGGTACGCCAGCGAAACATACTGTTTGGATCGCTCGCGCTTATTAAAAAAAAAGGCTGTGACAGAAGTGGGCAGCTCCAGGAAATAAGCCAAATCATTCCGATAATAGATTTACCTATTTCGGTAATGATCTGGCTTATTTCTTAAGGAGCTACTTCTGGAACGCCGTTTATTCTATTTATAAGGGGCTGTGACAGAAGTCTGTCACAGCCCCTTTTTTATTAGTAAATCAAATCAAATAATTCTTGTGCTTCGATATTGCCAAAGTATTTTTTAACGTCGATTTGATCCACAACCTTTTTTAATGCTTCTTTTTCATATTTCACACCAATAAATTGATCTTCTACTTCCTTGATATCTCCTAAACCAAAGAAATCGCCATAGATTTTCATTGCCGTAATTTTACCTTCTGTCACATTGAAATGAATATCGATCGATCCAATTGGGAAACGTTTTGTACGTTCGATATCAAATTCTGGTGACTTACCGTAATTCCAATCCCAATTCGCATAATATTGTTTTGAGATCTCGCGAACTTTTTCCCAATCTGTTTCTGTCAATTCATAGGTTTGGATATCAGAAAGATCTTCCACACCAAAGACTTTCAATAAAATTTCTTGGCTAAACTCTTCTGTGGTCATCTTTTGCTGGTCTTCTGGTAAAAATGGTTTGATATTGGTTACACGAGAGCGGATCGATTTGATTCCCTTTGATTCGATCTTATCCTTACGTACTTTTAAGGCATTGACCACTTCATTGATATCACTATCAAACATGATCGTGCCGTGTGCAAACATGCGACCATTTGTCGCATACATCGCATTGCCTGAGAATTTTTGATCATTGATCACAAGATCATTTCGACCTTTAAGTTGCGCCCCTTTCACACCTAGATCTTGTAGCGCTTGAACAATCGGTTTGGTCAATTTTTCAAAATCACGAAACGATTGTCCGTCATCTGGCATGATAAAACTGAAGTTTAAATTCCCTTCATCATGGTACACTGCACCACCACCACTAAAACGACGGACAACATGGATATTGTGCTCATCGACGTAATGTTGATTGATCTCAGCGATCGTATTTTGATTACGCCCGATAATAATCGATGGCTCGTTAATGTAAAACAATAAAATTGGCTCATCCGTTTGCATTTCTTGTAATAAAAATGTTTCAATTGCTAAGTTTAAGCGTGGATCACGCAAATCATTTGGTACAAAAATCATTTAGTTTCCCCCTATTGTAAAAACCTTGCCGACAGCTGCTAATTCGACCGGAATCACGCCTGCTTCGACTTGTGCTTGTTGTTTCAATTCATTCAGATCTCCAAATTGCGGCAAGTGTGTCAATACCAGTTTTGCGACATTTGCTTTTTTAGCAAATTCTCCGGCTTCTGGTGCGGTAAAATGCGCGTGGTGGTGCTCGTTTCCTTTAAATAGATAGGTGTCTGCTAAAAACAGATCCGCATCTTTAGCAAACGTTGTGAATTCCTCTAGATAACCTGAATCTCCTGTGAACACGAGAACGCGATTTGTCGCTTTTTCTTCAATTCGCATCGCGTAACACACGACAGGATGGATTGTTTCCATAAACGTGATGGTAAACGGACCTAGATCAAGTACCGGTTGTGCGAGATAATCATAGCCTTGTGATACCCCTGCTAGCGTTAATGCTTGAAAATGAGCTTGATCTCTTCCATGACCGTAAATCGACAATTGTTTGCTCTGGTCGCGTTTAGGAGAAAGTTGCCATTGGTACTGTAACACACCTAGGTCCGCAATATGATCATGATGATAATGACTCAAAATCACTGCATCTAACATTAGTGGGTCTAAATATTTTTCAAGTTCAACTAACGTCGTACTCCCAGCGTCTATCAACAGATTAAATCCTTCAGATTGCAACAAAAATCCAGTAGTTCCTTGTCCTTGATAAGGATATGCACCTAAACAACCTAAAACCGTTAATTTCATTGTGATGACCTCCTTTTGTTTGTCAGCGATCTGTCTGATCGATTCAATTAATAACTACGGATTTCTTTCACTTTTTCATCATCTAAACGACGCACGATTTCAGTAACAAGGCGTACGGTATTTAAGTAGTCATCTTCATGGATGATCGAAGTATGAGAATGCAAGTAGCGTACCGGTACTGTGATGGCAATCGATGGAACACCATCACGTGTTAGATGCATTTGACCGGCATCTGTTCCGCCACCAGTAATGACTGTATATTGGAATGGAATTTCCAATTCTTCTGCGGTATCCGTTACAAAATTTAACAATTTTTTATGCGGAATCATAGAGGCATCAAAGATCAAGACTTGCGGTCCTTTTCCTAGCTCTGAATCGGCTTCTTTTGGTGTCATTCCTGGAGTATCTCCAGCAGTCCCTGTATCTAACGCGATCGCAATATCAGGATTGACCATATGCGTACTCGTTCTAGCACCACGTAATCCTACTTCTTCCATCACATCGCTTCCTGCAAATAAACAGTTTGGATGGCCTTCTTTAGCTAAATTTTCTAATACGCGCAATGAAACTGCTGTCCCTACACGATTATCCCAAGCTTTGGCCAATAAGAACTTGCCCCCATTTAGACGCTTGTACTCGATATAAGGCGTGATCATATCACTTGGGCGCACGCCCCACTCTTGTGCTTCTTCTTTAGAAGAGGCACCGATATCGATAAACATCTCGCTGATTTCATAGGGTTTTGAACGTGCTTCTGGTGTCAACACATGAGGTGGTTTTGAGCCAATGACACCGTGGATCAATTTCCCTTCACGCGTTTTGATCTCTACTTGTTGAGCGAGCATCACTTGATTCCACCAACCTCCAAGAGTTTGGAATTCGATGAATCCTTCTTTAGTGATTTTCGTGACCATAAATCCAACTTCGTCCATGTGCCCTGAAATAAAGATCTTAGGACCATTTCCTTCACCTGTATGTTTTGCAATGACACTTCCTAAATTATCAAAGAAAATATCTTCTGCGAAATCTTTGGCGTACTCTTTAAAAATCTCACGAACTTCTTCTTCATTACCAGGTACTCCTCTAGCTGAGGTTAAGTCAATCAGTAGTTGTTCTTCTTTTTTGTCCATCTGTGTCGCTCTCCTATCTTTTACAAGCTTGTCAATTGCTTGATTTGTGTTCCATTATACCGAAAAAAAGGGCAATAAAAAAGCAAAGAAGTAGAAGAACACTTAGATTCTTCTACTTCTCTGTTTTTTCAGGCAAGTGATTTGGTTTCACTTTTTGCCAGTCTGTTGAATAAAAATCGTTTGATAACTGATACACAGGTGTTGGTTGTTCGTTAGTCAAAAATGGCTCGATATAGCGGTCAGCTTCCAACCATCCACGCCAACCCAAATGAATCGTATCTGCCATGAAGTACGGGATTGTTCGCTCTTTTGTAAAATCGACGACTTGATCAAATCCTTGTTCATGTAACTGATAATTGATTTTTTGGCTAAAACCATTCAACATCTTAGGAGATAATCCGGTATACGCTTGCCACTTTTCATTGACTGGCGGGATAATAAACAACGGCTTTGCATGCACTTTTGCCAATTCTTCTAGTACCAACTGAAAATCTCCATATTCAGGTGACATCAAATAATTGTAGCCTTTTTGCGATCCTTTTAATCGATGGATGTTTTTCTTTACGCGTTGAGTGTAAAAATGATTGTCGATTTCAAAAGAATTATTCGACGTACTTTTTTTCCCTTGCGTATTGGCTAATTTTTCTAACGCTGCATAATCGTAAGTTTGAGGTAATTGTTTTGCGGCCTTGTCAATTTTCTTTTGCTTAGACAATAAACCAAAGCGACTAAACAATTGATCTTCTCGAGCTAATATGCGCGATTCGCACTCTAGTTTTGTACGACTTAGACCTGATGGAACTTGATTTTGTTGGATCTGTTTTAGCACATGTACCAATGCTTGGTTTTTAGCGACCGTTTCGTATTGAAGCAAACGCGACGCAAGGTATTGATCACTAGACGTCACGTTTTTGATATTTAATACCCATTGATAGGTTTGCAACTCAGAAAAATACGCATTGAAATAATCTTCCTTAAGTCCATCTCTTACAAACCATTGCGGTGAAATAATAAAGACGACTGGTTTATTTTCTAACTCAGCTTCCATTGATTGCATCATCATAAATTGAGTAAGTGATTGCGTACCAGGTGCTCCTAATAAAAAAGGAGTGTAGTTACGATCATAGGCTTTTGCTAAAGCAGAAGGATGAAACGAGTCAATCCGACTCAGTTCAGAAGATCCAAAAAAAGGCACGTATTCTCCTGAATCGATTGCTGCATTTTTGATGCTATTTCCACGCAAGACATTTGCCGCCATCGAACTAGACGCATTTTGCCATACTGTGGGACTAGTGGTACTCGTAAAAAAAGGAGCTAAAAAAACGGCTCCAATGATTACGAGAGCACAAACGATCGGACCAAAGATCATCCATAATTGTTTTCTCATGCGCCTTGTAAGATGCGAACTTGTTCGATGATTTTTCTAGGTGTTGCCCATGATTCACGCTCAAATTCTGAAACTGGTACTTGAACATCTAATTGTCCTTCTAATTCTACAAGCAATTGGACGCTTCCTAGTGAATCCAATAACCCTTCGTCAAATAAAGCCAAATCTAAATCTTCCCGTACTTCATCTGTTCCCGTCAATTCTTCTAAAATCGCTAATACTGTTTCTTCCATTTTTTTCACTCTTTCTTCATCTATTATTTAAAGAACAATGTATCTAAAAAACCTGAAAAAATCAGGAAACTTAAACAAACGCCATGAAATGTTGCCACAACCGAAAAAGCATACGTAAAACGATTGGAAGGCAACTGTTTATGTTTTTTCTTATAGCGAATCCAAGCATCATTCAAACAAATCCATGCTGCATGATACACTCCATATAAAAGGTAATACCAAGTCAATCCGTGCCAAACACCCATTAATAAAAATAAGGCAAAATAGCCGACATTTGACGATACGATCCGGCTCTTAAATACTTTCTTTTTCATCAAAGTAAACATCAGGCGCATGTAAACATAATCACGGAACCAAAAAGAAAGGGACATATGCCAACGATTCCAAAATTCCTTGATATTCGGGGATAAAAATGGCTTATTAAAGTTGATTGGCACGTTATACCCCATAATGTAACTTGTTCCCACAGCGAATAGACTATAACCTGCAAAGTCGAAGAATAAATACAGACTATACACATACATATATCCGACTAAACTAAGAGACAATCCACCTGAAATCAAAGCATCTTGCGAGACGATTGGCAATAAGACGGTTCCTAGATAATACCCAATGATAAATTTGTACAATAAGCCGAGCATGATCGATCGGACACCCTTACCCAATAGTTCGATATACTGCGCTTTTTGCGGCGCTTCTTGTTCATCTTTTAAAAAGCGACGGTAGCGGTCAATCGGACCTGAGGAGATCGTAGGGAAAAATAACAAAAAGCGTAAATAATCGATCCAACTATACGTTTTGATCAATCCATCGCGTGTTTCCATGATCATCTGCACCGAGCGAAACGTTAGGTAAGAAATACCCAAGAAACCTAAAATCGACGGCTGTCCTGCTGTAAAAAAGGGGACAATTTTCGTGATCGCTAAAGGTAAAATAGCCAATAAAACGGCTATGTAAAACATTGGCGTACTGTTTTTCTTTTGTTTCAATGTAAAATAGCCACCGACTAATACACACTGATAGAGGACATAGCCAATCAAAGCCAAGCCTTGATGTGCAAATTCACCACCAAAACTGATCCATAAAAACAATACCGTCACAAAAGCTTCGTATATTCGGAATCTGTGACCAAACCAAAGTCCGATTGCAATTGGTAAGAGCGCAACTAGTAAATAAGCAAAGTATAACGGCTGTGCATAAGGAATCATATGCGTCAAACTCATATCGCATTCACCTCAGCGATTAATGCTTTGCGGTCAATCTTGCTATTAATCGTACGCGGCAGTTGAGATACATAGACGAATTTTTGTGGAATCATATACGGCATTACTTGTTGCGCTAGTTCTGCTTTGATCGCTTTCGTCAATTGGAACGCTTTTTCATATTCGTTGTCTTCGGCGACGATATATGCTACTAGCTGTTGAACTTTGTGGTCTTTATATTTTGGTACAGTGCTAGCTTGTTTGACTAAAGAAACGTTCATTAAATGATGATCGATTTCTTCTAGTTCCATGCGATAGCCATGTAATTTGATTTGGAAATCCAATCGACCGTCATAACACAATACGTGATCTGTTGTGAAAAATCCTGCATCTCCTGTCCGATAAGCTGGTTGACCTTCAAATTCAAAAAAGGCCTGCGCCGTTTTTTCAGGGTTATTTAGATAGCCTTTTGAAACGCTAGGCCCAACGATCACGATTTCGCCTTTTTCTAATGGCTCGCAAATACGACCTTCATCTAAAATCACCACAGTCGTATCTTCTTTGACTTTTCCAATCGGTAAGCGTGGATACTGTTCCACGATTGTTGGTGTGATGTTTATACCACTGACTGCGACCGTTGCCTCCGTTGGACCATACGTATTGTAGATCTCAGCTTCTGGAAAGCGTGTCATTAATAATGTTGCGGTTTCTTTGGTCAATTCTTCCCCACAAAATAAAAAGACGCGTAACTGTGGCAAATGTTGTTGATCGAAGTGTTTTTCCATCAAACAAATGTCCATAAACGAAGGTGTAGAGACCCAAACATCGATCGGTAACGTTGGTAACGTAGCAAATAACTGCTTAAAGTCTTCGATCACTGTTTTTTCCATCGGAACAAGCGCACCGCCAGTAACAAGCGCTGGATAGATCGACATAACTGACAAATCAAACGAAAATGGTGCTTGAGATAAGAAGCGATCATTTTGCTTAATGCCTAACGCACGACACTCCCATTCTATAAATGACCAGAGATTTCGTTGGCTGATCTGGACCCCTTTTGGCACTCCTGTTGTCCCTGAAGTAAAAATAATATAGTAAGTTTCATCTAACGTGATTCCTTGTAACGGTACGACTTCTTCAAATGTTTCGATGATTGTCGATAGTTCCTCACTAATAATAACTGGATAATCACTCGTTTTTAACGGCCACTGATCGACAGCGAAAATCATAGATGGATCGGCAACTGATAAGATCAGTTCGATTCTCTCTACTGGCGTATGCGTATCGATTGGGATATACGCGTGTCCAGATTTACTCGCGGCTAAAAATAAAACGAGCATTTCCATCTGCTGCCCACCAAACACTACGATCGGCCGTCGATCGGGGAATTCTTTGGTCAAATAACAAGCCACACGTTCAGAGTAGCTTTTTAACTGTCCGTACGTATACGTTGTATCTTGATGTTGATACACGATTTGTTCCGGATGATTTTGTGCCCATGTATCGATGACTTGATACACGAAACGGTCATCTATGCTTGAATTAAAATTCATTATAAATAAATGAGCCTCCTTGTATATTTTTGTAATGATACAAATAAATCAACATAACGAAAATGAAAATATACAGACACGTTCGTCCAACAAAACGTACCCAATCTTTCGCAAAAAATGCACGAATCGCTTGATTCATTCCGCTCTCCCTCAATTCCAATTTTAATTTTCAATGATTTTTCAGTAAGATCATTAACTTTTGTCATTTTACCACTGTAAAGCGCCTAATAGCGCAAAAATGAGGGAAACTTTTGAGCATATTAAGAATATTTTAACTCTTTTAAGAAATGTCATGCTCTTCAGTAATACGAATCGAGACCAGTGAACACATAATATAGACAATCACATATACCACGACGCTTAAAAATGCAAACAAATAAACGATCCAATAATTTGTTCCATGGATAAGCGTTCGTATCACATGGACAGAAACAATCCCATGCAGTGTCGCTAATAAGGATATTGGTCCTAATACAAGTGCATTACGGTAATAGATCAATTTACGTATCATATGCTGATCGATCCCGATATTTCGCAGCAGTTGATAGGTTTTTCGTTCCGTTTCGACTAATGTAAATTGTCGAACCAACAAGGCTGCAGCTGTACTGACTAAGATCGTAAATCCAATAAACACAAAGATATAGACTTCTAAGCCTAACGTACGTCTTCCAGCGCGTACCTCTGCATATCGATCTTTAAAGTTCAACCGTGTTTTCTCACCTGAAATCAACATATTTTCTGCATTTTCTTTGATTCCATTTGGTTTTTCTAGACTGATTTGACCGTCGATCCCTTGGTCGGTAGATTTGTAACTATAATAGATGGGATCACCCCAGTTTTCCTCAATACGACTAGCTAATAAATACTCAATCACACTAGCGTTATATCCTGTCGCATTGATATAAGTCAACTTGTGTTCGAATCCTTGGTATTTTTGGAACAATTCATCTGAAACCACTAAAACATTTTTCGTATAACGCATTCGTGCGTCACCAAATATATCTGTATAGATATGCTTGAGCGTTAGAGGCGTTCCGTCTTCTAATGTGATTTGTTTATCCGTTGACACCAATCGGCCGTCGACTAAGTAGTTTTGATAAAAATAGATGGCTTCTTGATCATTTGTAAATTCAATTTTAGGAAAGTAGCCGACCATCTTATTTAACTCCTGGTATTCAGAAAGTGAAAGCAGGTTGACTAGTTCGACTTTACTATATAGATCATCATCAAATAAATTGGTTTGTTCTAAACGAAACGCAGTTAATTTATAAGTCAATTCTTTTTTTGCCGAGATCTCCCCATCAGCTTGGTCGATCAAATTTTCAAGTTGATTGACTTGTTGTGGAACGATTTGAAATGTCGTTGGATTAGACAATTCGACCACATTATAAATCAAAGAAAAACTCCCTAATATGCCTCCAATCAAAAAAATAGATAATCCTAGCGATACCGTAATAAATGAGAAAGTTTTCCAGCTTTTATGAAGATGCAAACGGGTATTGCTTAGTAAAAAGCTCGTAAGCCCATTCGTTCGTACTTTTTTTGAGCGCGATAAATAGTAGAGTAGTGCCGGAAGCGTATAGGCAAATACCATATATGTCCCAACACCACAAAGTAAAATAATCAAAAAGGGCAACCAAAAAATCGCGGTATAATCATCCGTCGTGACGATATAAAAACGTAAAGAAGATACAAAAGTAAACGAAAAATAATACCCTAATCCAATAAATGCGACACCTAAAATAGCGAAAATGAACCGCTTGCGATCAATAACCGTTTGAAAACTAGCTTCTTGTTTCGTCATTTGAAACAAGTCACTCAATTGATAATGACGTATCAACAATAAATCTTGAATAAAAATCAATACGATCGCAAGTAAAAAAACACCAATCGTTAGGATGACCGATGTTACTGAAATAAAAAACGGACTTTCTATATTTAAGTTCATCGCTTTAACAAGTATCATCGAAAATAATTTTGAGAATAAGATTCCTTCTAAAATCCCGATCACTAAAGAGATGGTATTTAAAAAAAGGGTTTCAATTAAAAAGACACCCACGATTTGTCGTTTTTGCATCCCAAATAATCGATACAGTCCCATTTCATTGCGGCGTTTATTGACAAAAAAGCGATTGGCGCTTAATGAAAAAATCAATACAATGACAGCGACCATAATGTTTCCAAATAACAATGAACCAGAAATTTGAACATCTTGCTTGACGTTTACAATCAAAGGTTGATCATAGTTGATCGCACTAAACGAATAAAAAATCATAACGAATGTCGACATACATAAAAAATAGATCAGGTATGATTTAAGTTGTTTAAAAAAACTCCGTAATAAGATTTTAACGAGCATTCATCCGTCCTCCTCCACCGATCGTCGCTTGCATATCGATGACTTGATCGAAAAACTCTTTACGACTTCCTCTACGTACGACTTCTGAGAAAAAGACACCATCTTTTAAAAAAAGAATACGGTCACAATAACTTGCAGTAAACGGGTCGTGCGTCACCATTAAAATAGTTGTGGCTTGAGTTTGATTGATTTCGACGAGATAATTTAGTAGTTCTGTTGCAGCTTTTGAATCCAGTGAGCCAGTTGGTTCATCGGCAAATACTACTTTGGGCTTTTTCACAATCGCACGTGAAGCCGCGACTCTTTGTTTTTGTCCAATCGACAGTTCATTGGGATAGCGCAAAAGTAAATGATCGATTCCCAACATTTTGGTCACTTCTTTGACCCGTGACTCGATCTCCTTTGGACCTAAGTGCTCAATTGCTAAAGGTAAGCTAATATTATCTTGAACATTCAAGGTTTCCAATAAATTAAAGTCTTGAAAAATAAAGCCGATCTTATTGCGACGAAAACGACTGCGCTCATCTTCAGTCATCTTCGTGATTTGCTCATCAGCGATCATGATCGAACCAAGTGTCGGTAAGGTAATTGTTGCAAGCAAATTCATCAACGTCGTCTTCCCTGCACCACTTGGGCCCATGATCCCCACAAACTCTCCTTTTTCAACACTAAATGATAAATTATCTAAGATTTTATTTTGATTGAAACGACTGCCAAATGATTTTGTCAAATGATCTACTTGAATAATTTTTTTCATCTCTTCACCTCTCATCTTGTGTTTATCCTATCATATTTTTATACTTCCCACGAGTCTACTAATGATAAAACACCAAATAAAAAAAATAAATCACAAACTTTTTTTTGATCCAAACGAAAGTTTGAATCCATTTGTTTTCATTGCTTTTCAACCTATATATAGTGTGTGAACATTTTTAAAAACACAATATATAGTTGTTTTATCTGTTTTTTTTCCTTATGATAGAGAAGAAGTTTTGGAGAAATGAGGGGAAATATATGAGCGTAACAACTAATACTTTTCCAAGTATTCGTGTACCGTTAAACAAGTCTAACAAGATTTTAAAACGTTCTGGTCAATGGGTTTTATTTGATCATAAACATGTAGACACTTTATTTTCGCAATTGATCGAACAAGAACAACTCGATCCAAATTTAGTCGATCAATTGTCGACAACCGTTTTAAACACTTGGCAAACGCTAGAAGACAACTTGCGTACAACGCAAAAGCTAAAAACAATCATCATGGATGCGTTACAACAATTTCCAGTATTACGTCAAGCAATTCAGACGTATGACGAGAAATTTGCGACACTGTACACCGAACAACAAGATCTAAATTTGCTGGTGGCCCGTTTGCAACAAAAAGACCAAACGATCGCAAATGAGAATGCTAATAAAGATAGCGATATCTTCAATACACAACGCGACCTAACTGCAGGACTTGTTGCCAAAACGACAGGCTTAAAGTTACTTCCAAAACAAATCGCTAAAGCACATCTTAAAGGTGATCTGCATTATCATGATTTGGATTACCATCCATATGCTCCGATGACAAATTGTTGTTTGATCGATTTTAAAGAAATGCTTGATCACGGATTTAAGATCGGGAATGCTGAAGTAGAAAGCCCCCACTCGATCCAAACCGCGACCGCTCAAATCTCGCAGATCATCGCCAACGTTGCTTCTAGTCAATATGGCGGCTGTTCCGTCGATCGGATCGATGAATTACTTGCACCTTTTGCACAAAAAAACTACGAGAAACATCTTCAAGTTGCTAGTGTTTGGCTTGATACTACACAACAACAAGACTATGCAACCATGCGCACACAAAAAGATATTTATGATGCGATGCAAAGTTTGGAATACGAAATCAATACCTTATTTACATCCAATGGACAAACGCCTTTTACTTCTGTAGGTTTTGGTCTAGGAACGAATTGGTTTGAACGTGAGATTCAAAAAGCGATTTTAACGATCCGTATCGAAGGGCTTGGGATCAAAAAACGGACAGCGATTTTTCCAAAGTTGATTTTTACAATTAAAAAAGGAACGAATTTCGCACCGACAGATCCAAACTATGACATCAAACAATTGGCCTTAACTTGTTCAGCGCGTAGGATGTATCCAGATATTTTAAATTACGATAAAATCGTGGAATTAACTGGGAGTTTCAAAGTGCCTATGGGATGTCGTTCTTTTTTACAAAGCTTTAAAGATCATCACGAACAAGAAGTGACCAGCGGCCGAATGAATTTAGGTGTTGTTACTTTGAATCTCCCGCGTTTGGCCTTACGTGCACGTCAAGATCAAGCTTATTTTTGGCGCTTGCTTGACGAAAAATTAACCTTGGCAAAAGAAGCCTTGTTTTATCGGATCGAGCGTTGTAAAGAAGCAGTCCCTAAAAATGCACCAATCCTTTATCAATCGGGTGCTTTTGGAATACGTTTGACAGATGAAGAAGCGGTAGATACCGTATTTCGCAATAAGCGCGCCACGATCTCGCTTGGTTATATCGGATTATATGAAGTGGCAACGGCCTTTTATGGGCCCAATTGGGAAGATAACTTAGAAGCAAAAGATTTTACCTTGGAGATCGTCAAGAAAATGGACCAACAAACAAAACAATGGAGCGATCAATATGGCTATCATTTTAGTGTTTATGCTACACCTAGTGAAAGTTTGACAGATCGTTTTTGTCGCTTGGATCAACAACGCTTTGGTCAGATCCCTGCCATTACCGATAAAGACTATTATACAAACAGTTTTCATTATGACGTTCGTAAGCAACCAACACCTTTTGAAAAAATCGATTTTGAACAAGTCTACCCTAAATATTCTTCTGGCGGCTTTATCCACTACTGCGAATATCCTGTATTGACGCATAATATTAAGGCATTAGAAGCTGTTTGGGACTATTCTTATACTCGAGTGGGCTATTTAGGAACCAATACGCCGATTGATCGTTGTTTTCTTTGTGGATTTGAAGGAGAATTTTCGCCTACTGCGCGCGGATTTGAATGTCCGACTTGTCATAATCGGGATCCTAAACAATGTGAAGTTGTCAAACGAACTTGTGGCTACCTTGGCAATCCTCAAGCTCGTCCGATGGTTCATGGTCGTCATCAAGAAATCACCGCACGAAAAAAACATTTATAGAAAGAAGGCCTCGTGATGGATCCAATGTCTTGGGAAGCACAGACTTATACAAAATGCCGTATCGCTTCCTACCAACCCTTTACCTTTGTAGATGGTCAAGGCGTACGCAACAGTATTTATGTCAGTGGTTGTTTATTTGCTTGTAAAGGTTGTTTCAATCAGGCGGCTCAAAATTTTGAATACGGAACCCTTTTTGATGATGATTTTTTAACTAAAATCGTACAAGACTGCGGGCATGAAGCGATTCAAGGAATTACGTTATTAGGGGGCGAACCTTTTTTAAATACCCCAGTCTGCTTACAAATCGTCCAAGCGATTCGTAGGACTTATGGTGACAAAAAAGATATTTGGGCATATAGCGGGTATACATTTGAACAATTGCTACATGGTTCAGCAGATAAACAAACATTACTTTCATATGTAGACGTATTGGTCGATGGCCCTTTTGATATCAAAAAACGTGACCTTAATCTTGCCTTTCGCGGTAGTTCGAACCAACGAATCGTGGATGTAAAAACTTCACTGGCAACACAAACGTGTTCTTTATGGACAAATAATTGTGACAGAAGTAGGCAGCTCTGATAAATAAGCCGCATCATTCCGATAATAGATTTATCGGCTCTTTGTCAATAAGGACTGATGAAGAGAAATTTTATAAATCAGAGGAAGTAGAGAAATCTGCTTCCTCTGATTTTTTTGTTATTTTATGACGATTAATTGATTCATCATAAAAATTCTCGTTC
>NZ_JBSMXK010000027.1:0-18863 GCF_053761865.1 Enterococcus bulliens | reverse complement strand
CTTGGTGAACCGAAGTTCGATAAGTAAGAAGCGTTCGACTTGCATGTATTAGGCACGCCGCCAGCGTTCGTCCTGAGCCAGGATCAAACTCTCATAAAAAAATTTGAAACGATCAACGATCGTTAAGGTCTTAATTGACTTCGCTAGCATTACTGCTTGCTGTTTTGTTTTGCTTCTATTAAATAGAAACACCTTACACTATTGGTTCGTTTGCTTGCTTTGTTCAGTTTTCAAAGGTCTAATCTGTCGCCTCAGCAACTTCTTAATGATAACTCATTAAATTTCGAATGTCAATCTTTTTTTTAAAAAAGTTTTTTTATTTCGAACTACGTTTCTGATTTAACAACTTCTATATCTTACTACGTCTTTTGTTATTTGTCAAACGTTTTTTTATTTTTAAATCAACGTTTTCGAATCAAATATTTTTTCGACTTTGTTATAATATCATGTTGTTTTTTTAAAGTCAACTCTTTTGTTTAAAAGTTTTTTATTAATTAAACGACAAAGAATTGTTTTAACGACAAGAAATAATATAACAAGTAATCAACAAAAATGCAAGTGCTTTTTATTGATTTCTAAAAAAATAGAGCCTATAGAAAAATATCCATACGCTCTATATATTTTTTTCGATTGGCAATTGAATTCTAAAAATAGTACCTTGATGTAAAATACTTTCTACCCGAATCGTTCCTTTATAATTTTCAATCAATTTTTGAGAAATCGCTAAACCTAGACCATTACCGCCCTTCGTACGTGCTCTAGCTTTGTCTACACGATAAAAACGATTAAAGATTTTTGCTTTATCTTCTTCAGAAATCCCTTCACCAAAATCTTGGATGGCGATTTCTAGCATCTTTTGACTAGAAGATACCGTAACGTGGACTTCCTTACGATCTGTCGAATACTTCACTGCATTGTCCATAATGATTACTAAAATTTGCTCAAAATGATTGCGATAAATGCGTACTGTTTTTTCTTCAGCTAGATCATCATCTAGCGTAAACAAAAACTCTGGATAAAGCATTTTAAAATTATTGAATACCTGATGGACCACTTCTTTTGCCTTTGAACTTTCATTTGCGTAGTGCACATCCACTTGCTCAGCTCGAGACAAGTCTAGCATTTCTTGAACAAGCACTTTCATGCGACTGATTTCTTGCATACTAGCAGATAAAGACTCTTCTAATACTTCAGGGTCATTTTTCCCCCAGCGATCTAACAAGCGCAAGTGTCCTTCGATTACTGCCACTGGTGTCCGTAATTCATGAGAGACATCTTCGACAAATTGTTCTTGCTGTTCAATATATGAACGCATTCGATCGAGCATTTCATTAAAAATCTCAGCAACGTCTGCTAGTTCATCACTTGTCTGTAAAGCAGGCATATGGATATCTGATTGTGGATCTTTTCGGATCTCTTCCATAGTATCGCGTAATACTTTTAATGGTTTTAAAAAATAAGCAGACAACAAATATCCTAAAAAACTACTCAATACAAATGAAATAATTTCTAAAATCAACAAAGTGATCAATAAGCGTTGTTTGATTTCATCTAGCGAGGTCAATTCATAAAACGTTTGTACGTATCCAATTGTTTCCCTCGTATCTTTTGATTGAATCGGTTTGATCGTAATAAATCCTGTTTTTCCCTTGATATTCATGATCGTTGGCTTTTTCAATTTCGTTTGCTCTAGAGACAAATCTTCTTTTTGTGTTTTAAAAACAAGTTCTTCATCTAGATTATAGACATATAGACTAACTTCTGGTTGCCCTAAATCTGAAATAAACGGATCAATATCCATCAAAATCCCTTCAATAGTAGATGTTCGATCATAGATACTGTTCTCACCATTGTTACTATTCGTTAAATTACGATACGTTTCGACTAAGTTTAGCGTGCGATCAGCGTTAGCTAATCTAGAGATAGCTTCATTTGTTGTCTGTTCCGCATTTTTACGTTCTTTATCTACAAATAGATTAATAGAAGATTTATACGTGATCACTGCAAAGACTGTAAATACGACAAATATAAATAAAGAACTGGCTAAGGCCCACTTTATCGTTAAAGAGAGCCCCTTCAGTCCTTTTACTTGTTTACTTTTTTTCATCAAGAACGCATCACATACCCCGTACCACGAACAGTCTGAATATAACTTTCTTCGCCTGGTACGTCAATTTTGTTTCGCAAGTAACGGATATAGACATCGACTACATTCGTTTCAACTTCTGTTTCGTAACCCCAAACTTTGTTTAACAACACATCTCTGGCTAAGACCACATTCACACTTTCCATTAACGTCAATAACAATTCGTATTCACGTTTAGTCAATTCGATCACTTCAGATCCTCGACGAACCACGCGATTTTCTTTTTCAATGACTAAATCACGGTAAGTAATAGTTGTTTGTTTTGAAATATTTTTATCGCTTTCGATATCGATTCGACGTAATAATGCCCGTAAGCGTGCAAGTAATTCTTCGATTGCAAAAGGTTTTACGATATAATCATCTGCTCCATGGTCTAGTCCTGAAACACGATCAATTACTGAATCGCGTGCTGTCATCATAATAATCGGTGTGTTTTTCACTTGGCGAATGCGACGACAAACTTCTAATCCATTTAATTCCGGCAACATCAAGTCTAATAAAATCGCATCCCACTCGTTATTTAAGGCAGCGTCTAGTCCTGTACGTCCGTTATAATGAACATCTATAGTATAACCTTCATGTTTTAATTCTAACTCGACAAAGCGAGCTAGGTTTTTTTCATCTTCTATAATTAAAATATTGCTCATCTATTCAATTTTTCCCTTCTATTCAAATGCATCGGCTTTTAAGGTAACAGTTCGATTTTAACATGAACACGACAATAAAAAAAGAGATTGACCCTAAACTTTTTGTCTAGGGCCAACTCTGAACAACTGATTATTCTTCTGTATACCAAGAATAGTGGAAGATTCCTTCACGGTCTGTACGTTCGTAAGTGTGTGCACCGAAATAATCTCGTTGTGCTTGGATTAAGTTTGCAGGTAAACGCTCTGAGCGATATGAATCAAAGTAAGCAATAGCAGATGAGAATGTTGGTACTGGAACTCCTGCTTGAACGGCAAGAGCAACCACGTCACGAACTGCTTGTTGATATTTTGTAGTGATATCTTTAAAGTAATCATCTAGCAATAAGTTTTCGATATCAGGATTTGTTTCATATGCATCCGTAATTTTTTGTAAGAATTGAGCACGAATGATACATCCAGCACGCCAGATTTTGGCGATTTCACCAAATGGTAAATCCCAATCGTATTCTTTTGACGCTTTACGTAATTGAGAAAATCCTTGCGCATAGCTCATGATTTTGCTGAAGTACAATGCTTCGCGGATTTTTTCAACCAATTCTTGTTTGTCGCCGTCAAATTTCATTTCAGGTTTAGCTAAGACTTTACTTGCTTGAACACGTTCGTCTTTGTAAGCTGAAATGTAGCGAGCAAAGACTGATTCTGTAATCAATGGTAATGGTACACCTAAATCTAATGCACTTTGGCTTGTCCATTTACCAGTTCCTTTATTACCAGCAGCATCTAAAATCACATCTACAATTGGTTTTCCTGTTCCTAAATCGTCTTTACGCGTCAAAATATCAGCTGTAATTTCGATTAAGAAACTGTCCAATTCGCTTGTATTCCATTCTTTGAAGATGTCTGCCATTTCGTCTACAGAAAGGCCTAATAAGTTTTGCATTAAGTCGTAAGATTCAGCGATTAATTGCATATCTCCATATTCGATTCCATTGTGTACCATTTTAACATAGTGCCCTGCACCATTTGGTCCAATATAAGTGACACAAGATTCTCCGTCTTCTGCTTTAGCTGCAATCTCATTTAAGATCGGTGCAACCAATTCATACGCTTCTTTTTGTCCACCAGGCATGATTGAAGGGCCTTTTAACGCACCTTCTTCTCCACCAGAAACACCTGCACCAATAAAGTTGATGCCAGAATCTGCTAAAGCTTCGCTACGACGAATCGTATCTTTGAAGAATGTATTCCCACCGTCGATCAAGATGTCCCCTTTATCTAAATGAGGCAATAAAGATTGGATCGTTGCATCCGTTCCTTTACCTGCTTGAACCATCATTACAATACGACGTGGTTTTTCAATCGATTGTACAAATTCTTCTACTGTATAAGTAGCTTTTAAATTCTTTTCTGGATGTTCTGCTACAACCTCTTCTGTTTTTGAACCTGTGCGGTTGTATAACGCAACAGAATAGCCACGGCTTTCAATATTCAAAGCTAGGTTTTTACCCATTACAGCCATTCCGACAACGCCGATTTGTTGTTTCGTCATGTACATTCCTCCTAATTACAATCAATACAAATTTCTCTTTTATTATAACGTAAAATCTTTATTAAAGAAACTATCGTAGTCGCAATCTTTTGAAAACAAAAAAATAAACCCAAGGCTCCATGGTTAGCCTTGGGTTTGAGAATCATTTTCTCTAAAAAATGACTTATGCTTCTTTTGAAGCTACATCTTTACCATCGTAGTGTCCGCAATTTGAACATACGTGATGGCTTTTTTTCATTTCACCACAGTTTGCACATTCGTTTAAACCGTTGATTGTTAATTTGTAGTGTGTACGGCGTTTAGCCTTTTTTGCTTTTGAAGTTCTTCTAGCTGGTACTGCCATGTCTTACACCTCCTTGTAATGAGAAGCAATAATAAATTATTGCGATTTATTCCAATCTTACTCGTTATCTTCTTTAAACAAATCCGATAATTTCGCAAGACGAGGATCTACTTTTGTTTCTTGCTCTTGTTCCATTTCCTCTTGATATTGCTCTTGCGATAGCACTGTCCATCCTTGACCAGATGGCAGTTCTTTTCCTTTTTGTTCTTCCTCTGTTAAGATTTGTAACGGAATTGAAAGTACAATATTGTCAGCTACAGATTCATCCAGATCGATTGTTTGCGTTTCGATGAGTAAAACATCGTGCGCTTCAACTTCATCCGATCGTTTCTGAAACTGCTCCGGTGTCATAAACAGTTCATCGACTGAAAACGACAATGGGTAGCGAACAAGTTCAAGTGAGCGGGTTGATGGAATGTCCAAAATAGTCTCCAATTTATAATGTAAAATATAGGAATCTTCACTAGGTGCAATGAATCCTACTACACGAACTGAATCAGCATTTTGAATCATCGAATCTTTTTTCCGCAATAGTTCCACTATGTTCAACGTTTCATCAAACTCTAGTGGTGTACCACGATATTTAGATAATTCTTGTAATGACCATTTCATTTTTTCCACCTCTTAAGCAACAAAGGTTATTATACAGGGCTTAAATTGGTTTGTCAATGTATTTTTCTTGACACCTTTTTTTCTTCTTTGTCACTGTATTTTTACCAAAGAAAAAGATTGCATACGATTAAACGTAAGCAATCTTTTGTCCTCAGCGATTAGATAGCAGTTGTTTCTCCACGGTAAACAATTCCACGACGAGAATCTACAGTTACTAACTCTCCATCTACGATTGTTGTAGTTGCATCTTTAGCACCTACGATTACAGGAAGATCTTTTGCGATCCCTACAACAGCTGCGTGAGAAGTTAAACCACCATCTTCTACAACTAATGCAGCAGCTTTTTCGATTGCTGGCATGTATTCTTTATCTGTAGTTGGTACTACTAATACCATGCCATCTTGCGCTTTTGCAATTGCTTCAGCAGCAGTTGAAGCTACAACAGCATTTGCGATTACAGAGCGTTCGCCCACGCCTTGCGCTTCGATCAATTTAGAACCGATCATTTGGATTTTCATTACGTTTGTTGTTCCACGTTCACCAACTGGTACACCAGCAGTAATCAAGATCAAATCGCCTTCTTTAGCAAAACCTAATTCAACAGCTTTTTTCGTAGCCAATTCAAACATTTCATCTGTTGTACTTGGTTTTTCTGTTACAGTTGGGAATACGCCCCAGTTTAACATCAAACCACGTTTTGTACGTTCGTCAAATGTCACTGCTAAGATATCTGCATCTGGACGGTATTTTGAAATCATTTTTGCAGTATGACCAGATTCAGTCGCTGCTACGATACATTTAACATTTAAGTTTTTCGCTGCACGAGCAACAGATAACCCAATTGTTTCAGTAACGTCTGTTTTGTCAAATTGATTGATTTGGAATGAACCTAAGCGATTTAATGCTTTTTCTGCTTCACGGTCAATACGAGCCATTGTTTCAACAGCTTCAATTGGGTATTCACCATTTGCTGATTCACCAGATAACATTGTTGCATCTGTTCCATCAAATACAGCATTGGCAACGTCTGATGCTTCTGCACGTGTAGGACGTGGGTTGTGTTGCATAGACTCTAACATTTGAGTCGCTGTGATTACTGATTTACCAGCAGCGTTACATTTTTTAATGATATCTTTTTGAACCATTGGAACTAATTCAGCTGGGATCTCAACACCCATATCTCCACGGGCAACCATGATACCGTCAGAAACTTTTAAGATTTCGTCGATATTGTCGATACCTTCTTGAGATTCAATTTTAGAGAAGATTTGAACATGTGTCATGTCTTTTTCTTCTAAGATTTCACGGATTTCTAATACGTCTTGTGCTTTACGAACAAAACTTGCTGCGATAAAGTCGATATCGTTGTCACAACCAAAACGAATATCTTCTGCATCTTTTTCAGTGATCCCTGGTAAGCTGATTGATACGCCTGGCGCATTAACCCCTTTACGAGAACCTAAAACACCAGCATTTTTAACAACCGTTACTAATTCACGATTTGCTTCATCTTTTGCAGTGATTTCCATATCGATTAAACCATCATCAAATAATACATGTCCGCCAACGTGAACGTCGTCGAATAGTCCTGGATAAGTTACTGCGATTTTTTCTTTGTTTCCTTCTAAAGAAGCATCCATTGAAATGCGTACAACATCGCCAATTGCAAATGCAATTTTGCCGTTTTCTGTTCCTTGAACTGTCGTTCTGATTTCTGCACCTTTTGTATCTAATAAGATGGCAACATCTTTACCAGTTGCTTTCACAGCGTCACGAACTAAAGTCATACGATCTAGTTGTTCTTGATGATCTCCATGAGAGAAATTGAAACGGAAAACATTTGCTCCTGATTCAATTAATTTAGAGATGATCTCTAGTGTATTACTTGCTGGTCCTAATGTACTAACAATTTTTGTTTTTTTCATTGCAAGATTTGCTCCTCTTCATTGTTTATTAAAATTGGCATTTATGCCACTTTTAGCTAAGTTAAGATTAAACCGATAGCTCACGGTTTAGTTGGTAAAGTGAAAGATCTGGTTTGTGTTTGTTATTTTCTAGCGTATCGATGATATCGGCTGCAACAACTTTATTGTCTAACATCCCGACACATAGGCCGCCTTTGCCTTCTTTTAGTAAATCGACAGCATAGCCACCAAATTTACTTGCCAAAACGCGGTCACGCGCGCTAGGTGAGCCACCACGTACGATATGTCCTAAAATCGACACACGCGTATGGAAATCCCCATATTTTGATAGTTCTTCAGCAAATTCGTTTCCACCCATTACACCTTCGGCTAATACGATCAAGCAATGTTTCTTTCCACGATCGCGTCCTTCTTGAATACGTCGAGCAACTTCTTTCATATCGAATTCGTGTTCAGGAATAATAATTTCATCTGCTCCACCAGCAACACCTGCCCAAAGCGCAATATCACCAGCTCCACGTCCCATTACTTCAATTACAAATGTACGAACATGAGAAGTCGCTGTATCGCGAATACGGTCTAATGCATCTAATACTGTATTGATTGCTGTATCAAATCCAATCGTAAAATCAGTTCCTGGAATATCATTATCAATCGTTCCTGGAATTCCTACAGCTGGAAAGCCACGTTTTGTCAGCGCCATTGCACCATGGTATGACCCATCGCCACCAATGACAACCAATCCTTCGATTCCAAATTTTTTCAATTGCTCGATCCCTTTTAATTGACCTTCTTCAGTCGCAAATTCAGGATAACGTGCAGAGTATAAGAATGTTCCACCACGTTGGATTTTATCCCCAACATCTGGAATATCTAAGCGGCGGATATCTCCGGCTACTAGTCCTGCATATCCATAATTGATTCCATAAACTTCAATTCCTTCGTAAATCGCTTTACGAGTCACTGCGCGAATTGCCGCATTCATCCCTGGTGCATCCCCACCACTGGTTAAGATTCCGATGCGTTTCATCTACGTATTCACCTCATTAGTTTATTTGGTTAGATTCTCAATTCTTTTGCTTTAACCACAAACAGTATTCTACCATTTTTCTCTTTGAATGTCTTGAAATAACATGAAAAAAGTCAAATAATGTGCTTTAATTTGAAAAACTAATTGAAAACAACATTTTCATTTCCTATCAATTCTTGGATTTGTTCAAGTGCTTTTGGTGTTGGATCGATCCAAAATCGTTCTTCTAACATTTTTTGTTGTTTTTGTGCTTCATAATACATGATTACGGGTGTTGTTCCATGAAATCGTTCCAATAAATCAGCTAACTCTTTTAAACGTTTTGGTGTATTCAAAGGTGCTGTGATGCGTAAAAAACAAGTTGCTTGTTTCAATGTAGCCAGTAACTCATCTGCACGCTCGATTTTTCTAGCGATTAATTGAAGTTGTTGATTAAACGAACTGCGCTCGATTTTGCCTTCAATCAAATAAGCTTGCTCCATTTCTAGTAGTCCACGTTTTGTACGGTACAATTCCGGAAATACGGTTACAGAAAGTTCTCCTGTCTGATCCATAATCTCTAAAAAGACCATCTTTTCTCCTTTTTTCGTGCGGATCTCACGACTTGTGGTTAAGTGCCCTAATACTTTAACTTGTTGGTTAACTACAACCTCACTGATCGCCGTCGCTTGAAATGGTTTGAGTAAACTCTGATAACGATCTAACGGATGCCCCGTCATGAAAAAGCCTAAATATTCTTCTTCAAATGCCAAACGTTCTTCTTTAGTATAATCTGGAACTTCTGTACCTTTTAAGGGCATCATTTGAAGCAACTCAAGACTGCCCGCACTAAATTCTAAATTTTGTAAACGGCCAGAAAGCTCTTCTACTGCTTGACGACAATTGTCAACTAGTGTATCAAAGGCTCCAATCTGTAGTAATGGACGCAACATCTCCTCTTTTAAAAAACGGGCATGATCTTTTTGCATCCGTAATAAAAATTCATCAAATGAACGAAAATGACCATTAGCTTGGCGTTCGTCAATGATTGCTTGTACAAAATCACGTCGCATCCCTTTAACACTAGACAAGCCAAAACGAATCCCATTTGGTTTGACTAGTTGAAAGCTTGCAAAACTCGTATTAATCATCGGTTTTTCTAAATCTACACGATAACGTTTGGCTTCATTAGCGTAGTCACGGATTTTTTTAGGCTGATGCTGTGCTGTTTGCATTAATGCTTTAAAAAAAGCAGCTGGATAATGCACTTTCAAGTAAGCCATTTGATACCCAATGATCGAATAGGCAAAGGCATGGGAACGGTTAAATCCGTAATCTGCAAAGCGTTCGATATATTCATATACTACAGCAGCTGTTTGACTTGAAACACCATTTTCTTTTGCTCCTTGATAAAAATGCGTACGTTCCATCTCTAAAATATCGCGTTTTTTCTTTCCGATCGCACGTCGCAATAGATCTGCTTGACCTAATGTATATCCAGCTAATTTCGACGCCACTTGCATAATTTGTTCTTGATAGACCATGACACCATAGGTCGGGCGCAAGATCGTTTCCAATTTATCATCTGGATACGTGATCGTTTCTTGCCCTTTCTTACGTGCGATAAACGTATCGATCATTTGCATCGGTCCTGGGCGATATAGCGCATTGACGGCCGCTAGATCCTCTAGAGTTTCAGGACCGATTTTTTTCAACACTTGCTTGATCCCGCTTGATTCAAACTGAAAGATCCCTGAAGTTTCTCCTGATTGAAACAAAGCATAAGTATCATCGTCATCTAACGGGATTTGTGCTTGTGTCAACGCGTTTCCTGTGAGATATTCGATGCCTCGCAAGGTTTCATCAATGATCGATAAATTACGTAATCCTAAAAAATCCATCTTCAATAAGCCAACTGCTTCCACTGCATACATCGTCCATTGCGTTAAATAGATCCCATTATTTCCTGATTGCAATGGTACGATCTCCCATAATTTTTGATCGCTAATCACCACACCAGCCGCATGTGTCGAAACATGACGGGGTAAGCCTTCGATGGAACGTGCGATCTGGTAAATCAGTTGGTTACGTTCACTCATCTCAACTAACTCACGAAATGTTTTCGATTCTTGATATCCTTGTTCAAGCGTGATTTTCAACCGATTCGGTAAAGCATTTGACCAACGATTGGCTTCGCTTTGTGATAAACCAAATACACGGCCAACATCACGTAATGCCATCTTCGCCGCCATCGTGCCAAACGTCGCGATTTGCGCTACATAATCGGCTCCGTAAGTTTTTTGTACATACTCTAGTACTTCTTCACGATGGTTGTCTGGAATATCTAAATCAATATCTGGCATAGAATAACGTTCTGGATTTAAAAAACGTTCGAATAGGAGATCGTAAACGATTGGATCGACTTCGGTAATCCGAAGTAGATAAGCCACAAGTGATCCCGCTGCTGAACCCCTTCCTGCGCCAGTCACTATTTTTTGTCGGTGCGCAAAATCCATAACGTCCCATACGATCAAAAAATAATCATCAAATCCCATACTATGGATCACATCTAACTCATAATCGAGTCGCTCTTGATAGACGGATTGATGCTCTAGTTTCCGAAAGGCTAGACCTTTGATACATAGACTTTTTAGATAGTCAGCAGCCGTCTGTTCCTTTAATGGATACTTTGGTAAATAGGTTTGATGCAGCGGAATCGATACCGCCTGTTTGCACAATAGTTGAAAATTGGTGATTGCTTCGGGTAAAAATGCAAATCGTTCTTCACACACATCTGGTGCAACTAACCCTGTGCTTTTCATTGTTGTTTCTTCTGCGATGGTTTGACTATCTAGTTTCTCTCCATGCGCAATAGCTTGCAATACACGGATGGTCAACGATTCATCTTGAGTGAGACTATTCAAGGGTTCAATCGCGACAGGTTTTAGATTTAACGCTTTTACACGTTCTAAAAACGGTGTATATCGTGACTCTTGATGTTTTTGTTTGATTCCGATGAACAAACGCGAAGGATCAAACATTGGTCCAAATAAAATTTGATTTACATCTAGCTTTTGATCCAGACAATCAAACCACTCATTGTCTTCTTCCAAAATCACAGTCACATCAGCCAATGCCTCAGAAGCCGTCCACGATTGTTCGGTCATCACTTGACTAGATAACTTCAATAATGCTTGATAACTGGCTTGATTTGTTGCAAACGCGTGAATAGAATACGTTTTTTGTGTCGCAGTTGACGTATAAGACAAACTGACGCCAAATACCGGTACAATGTCGACAGCATGACAAGCTTGCTGAAATTCAACAAAACCATGTACTGTCCCAATGTCACATAGCCCAAGGTGTGTGTAGCCTAAAGAATGGGCTTTTTCAACATACTCTTCAATACGGATCGTACTGGATAACAAGGAATAAGCAGAGCGTGTAATCAATGGAATATACATTGAGATCTCCCCTTTAATTTTGATTCTAGAATTCTTTACAACATTTTATTTTGTGGTACACTTAAAGCGAAAACCGTTCAAGAAAGAAGGAATCGCGATGCGTTACATTGTTACATTGTTTTGGACTTTAGTCTTAGGCCAAGTCGTAGGTTATTTGGGAAGTTCATTAATGACTCAACCCTATGATTTTACTAGTTCTTTGTTCGTCTCTTTATTTGTCGCAGTAGTCATTATCTTGTTTGGTATATTAGGTACCGATAAAAAAGCCACTTCTTAAATAGAAAAAACCAGTTACTTTATTGTAACTGGTTTTTTTTATATTTCAATCTTTAATGGTAGCGAACACCTTTGCGGAAATTCAAAAAAGAAATGACGATATTCACCACAACAAAAGCGCTCGTTGCCCAAAATACTGCAGAATACCCAAAACTATACGCTACTGTCGATCCAACCATTGGACCTAGTACTTGACCAAAGTTACTAAACATTTGGTTATAGCTATAAATGCGACTCACACCCTCAGCAGGAGTGATTTTACTAATTAATGTGTTTACTGAAGGCATCAACGCCCCTGTTGAAAACCCAAGTAAAAAGCGTAGCACACCTAATTGAAACGGATTTTGCACAAACCCCATCGGAATAAAACAGATCAATGAGAATAATAATCCTCCCATTAACACTTTATGATTGCCGATTCGATCTCCTAATCTTCCAAGTATCGGTGAAGAGATCATCGCTGAAACACCTGCGATCGAGACGATCACACCACTTGTAAACAAAACATTTTGCGGATCTTTACTCAATGAACGAATGTATAACGTTAGGATTGGACTAATACTAGTAATTCCTAATTGAATAATCAACGACGTTAAAAACAAACCAAATAACAAACGCACGTTTTTCATTTGACCCAAAATCTCGCGCATCGATAACATATCGTGTTTTTCTACTGGTTCAAAGTCCTCTTTAACAGCAAAGATCGTTAATAACAACGTGATCAATAATACCGTACCTGTGATCAAAAATACATTGCGAATTCCAAATACTTCAGCTAATACTCCACCCATCAATGGACCAATCAAACTGCCCGCAATCGCACCGGTCGCTAACGTCCCTAATGCCCAACCACTTTTTTCTTTTGGTGCTTGCGACGCGATCAAAGCCGTTGCATTTGGGATATATCCAGATAAAACTCCAGTGAAAAAACGCATCACGAGTAACCAATACACATTAGGAACACAGGCTAAAGAGCCCATCGTCAATGTCATACCGGCTGCGGCACGGATCATCATCAATCTACGTCCTTTGCGATCTGCTAACGTTCCCCAAATCGGAGCTACGATCGCTGCGGCAAAAGCCGTAACCGAAATCGCCAATCCTGCAAACAATTCTACCTGACTTTTTTGAGCACCTAATTGCTCAATATATAAGGGAATAAAGGGCATTACTAAACTAAAACTAGCCCCTGTAAAGAAACAGCCAATCCATGAAATATATAAATTCCGCTTCCAGTCTACTCTCATACACAAACCTTCTTTCCCTACCACTATAGCCTATAATTACTAGTAAAAACAACTCTAAAAAACTGAAAACCATTAATTTTATATATGTAAAAAGCACTCGTGATATACGAGTGCTTTTTACTCTATAAAATAGCTAAAATAATAAAGTTTAGAATAAATAATGCATCGATTACCCAAATTACTGGTGAAACGTCTTTAATTTTCCCTTTGATCAGTTTTACAACTAAAAATACGATAAACCCTGCTGCGATACCATACGAGATGCTATAACACAATCCCATGAAGATTGCGGCAAAAAAGGCAGGTAACGCTTCTTCTAAGTCTGACCAATTGATATCTTTAAATGAAGCCAACATCATCACTCCAACCAAAATCAAAGCAGGAGCCGTTGCTTGATTGGGCACAATCGATACTAAAGGAGAAAAGAAACTACTGATGGCAAACAACACGGCTACCACAACTGAAGTTAACCCTGTGCGTCCACCTGCACCGATACCTGCTGCAGATTCGACATAAGTCGTAGTATTTGACGTTCCGACTACTGCACCAATCGATGTAGCGATCGCATCAGCAAATAATGCACGGTCCATCTTTGTATGCAGACCGTTCCCATCTTCTAAAGCTGCTTCATCTTGTTTTGAGAAGATTCCTGTACGACGACCAGTTCCAATAAAGGTTCCAATTGTATCAAACGTATCAGACAAACTAAATGCGATGATCGTCAAGATCACTTGGGGAATCCGTGCAGAATCATGGAATAAAGATTGCATTCCGTTTTCACCAAATGCTGCACCAAATGTTGTACCTAACTCTTTAAATGAATTGCCTAGTGAATCAGCTTTCCAATTAACTGCGCTTAAATCAACTACACCCATTAGGATCCCAATAATCGTCGTCACAATGATCCCAATGATCACAGCACCACGTACATTCGACACAACTAGTGCCATCATGATAAATAACCCAATCAATGCAAGCAAGATATCTGGATTGTTGAAATTTGCTAAAGCAGGTACGATCCCACCATTCATCGACACTGCGGCAACAGTTCCATCTACCACTGTGCCATCGGTAATCGTCGTGCCACTAGCAGAAAAGTTGATCAAGTTCGCATTCTTTAATCCAACGTACGCTACAAAGATTCCAATCCCTCCACCGATTGCATGTTGCAAACTTTCAGGAATCGAATGAATGATTAACTTACGAATCTTAGTGATCGTAATAAAAATGTTGATCAACCCACAAATAAAGACCATCGCAAGTGCTTCTTGCCATGAATACCCTAAGCCGATGACTACCGTGAACGTGAAAAAGGCGTTTAATCCCATACCTGGTGCTTGTGCATAAGGAACATTCGCAAATAGCCCCATGATCAAAGTCCCAATCATTGACGCAATCACTGTTGCTAAAAAGACTGCTTGAAACGGCATTCCTGTTTGTGATAATAATGACGGATTAACAAATAAAATATAACTCATTGCAAAAAAAGTCGTGACCCCAGCCATTATTTCAGTCGAAACTGTTGTTTGATTTTCTTTCAATTTAAAAAACTTTTCCATCTCTACACTCCTATATGCTGTTTTAAATACAAACATCTTATCTTTTCCCATCACTTTTGTTCGTGTATTTCTCCTGACTTATTCGATTATAATCATCTCGCTTAAATAAAACAACACAATATTTACTTTTATGCTAAAAAACCACTTAAACGTTCGTGTTTTATCGAAACCACTAGAGTTATTACTTGTTATTACTTGTTATTTCTGTTTATTATGGTAAACTAATCTAATATTTGAACACATGAGAAAGGATCTAAAATATGACAAAGAAATTAATTGCTATTGATTTAGATGGAACAACATTAAACATCGACTCACTGATCACTAAACGTACACAAGACGTATTGCAAAAGGCTCGTAAAGCAGGTCACATTGTAAGTATTGCAACGGGCAGACCGTATCGTATGAGTGAGCAATTTTATCGCCAATTACAACTCGATTCACCAATGGTCAACTTTAATGGCGCTTTGGTTCACTTACCTGAACAAAATTGGCCTTATGAATCAGAACATTCAATCGATCGGGACATCGCATTTTCGATTTTAGAAAAGAAAAAAGAACTGAATTTAGATTTTGTTGCAGCTGAAAATCGTGAATCTTTTTATGTCGACCAAATCGAAGGTGTCGAGCCTCGTTTTTTTGCTACAGAACAAATCACAGAACAACATCTATTTACACATTTACGTACAAATCCTACTTCGCTTTTATTGAAAACACAGCACGAATTTGCAGCTGATGTTTCAAAAGAATTGATGCATCAATTTGATGATGAAATCGATGTACGGACTTGGGGCGGTCCAAATGCGATTTTAGAAGTCGTACCTAAAGGTGTACAAAAAGCAATGGGTGTGGACATTATTGCGAATTCTTTAAACATCCGCCAACAAGACGTGATTGCTTTTGGTGATGAACATAATGATCTAGAATTACTTGAATACGCCGGTTGGGGCGTAGCGATGAAAAATGGAACGGATCAATTAAAAGCCGTTGCTAATGACCAAACGAGAAAAACCAATCAAGAAGATGGTCTTGCCGATTACTTAGAACGCTATCTTTCTTTATAAAATAAACAAAAAAGCTGATTCCTAATTGGGACCAGCTTTTTTTGTCGTTTGATATATTTTGTCTAATTGTTTTTGACTTTTCACAACACTCACTTTATTCGGATACATCGTCGCAATCTTTTGGAATGCTTTTCTTCTAGATCGTGTTCTCCCCTCATACAAAATCCACCAGATAAAAGCTATATCAAATCGTTCTGGACAGTCCTCAGCCATATCCGGTCGAACATTTCCGTGATACTTTATCGTCCGTTTGATCACACGAAGAAGGCACTGAAAGCGCGAGAACAATAACAAATAAATATGATCGGCTTGTACTAGACGCTCATCGTAATAAAACTGACGATAATTGCCATCGATTATCCAATCCTCTTGTTGCATAACCGATTGAACTATTTTTAATGCAGCTGTTTGGTCTCGTTCTTTCCAGTCAGACTCAAAATGTACTTGATCTAAGTAGAGTGCCGGTAAGCAATACGTGCTCGCCAGTTGTTTGGTCAACGTCGATTTCCCGCTGCCACTATACCCCATAACAATTAATTTCACCTGTTTTCTCCTTTTAATGGCTTGAACCAAAATAATTTACCAATAACGTACCGATGATGATCATCGCTAAGCCAATTATCGTGGGTAGATTGACTTGTTCTTTCCAAATGACCACCGAAAACAAGGTGATCAATAAAATACCAATCGCCCCCCACAATGCATAGGCTACGTTTAACGGAATATAGGCTAAACTTTTGGATAGACAGTAAAAACAGAACGCATAAATCACCAGACTTGCTAGGGCTATTGTCGTTTTTGTAAAACCTTGCGATGCTTTAAGAAGATTCGTAGCAATTACCTCACTGATGATGGCAAATGACAGATAGACGTACCCCATTATGTTCCTCACTTTCTTTTGACACAAAAAACACGTCATCAAAAACCTAACGACGTGTGATTATAAGGAGAGTACGGGATTTATAAAACATTTTTATCTAGTATCTCTCACTTTAAAAACAACGTTAAATTAAAATTACTACTATTGTATACATCAAAAACTATCACACGACTTTATTTATTTGTGGGTCAGTGTGTGGGTCAAAAACTCGTTATGCCTAGGGAGCAATTTTTATTTTATCAAATATCTATAAAACAAGTCACCTTCTAATCAAAGAGAGTGACTTGTTTTTTTACCAACAGCGAAAATCATGTAACTAAACTTATTGTAATAGTAATAATTTAATGATAATCAGGAACTTTATATCATATAAACTCATATTTAATCAATGATATGTGGGTCAATAAATCTCATTGCGTTTGGGGAGTTTATTTATTCAATAAATTTTGTGTATTTATTGTAGGCAAAATTAATGCTTGGCTAGAATCTAAACTTGTTAACATAGAAACCATACTTCTAATGTAAGGGAATACAATAGCAGTTCCGTTAACCGTTAAAAATTCGGTTATTTCATCAACACTCGTTTCAACATTAATAGAGAAAAATCCAGAAACTTCAATATTTAGTTTCATTTCTTCATTTTGAACTTCTACGTTAACAGTTACTCTACCACTTTTTAAATCTTCTGTAGTTCCTGTTTCTACAGAAAGCGACACATTATCTTTTTCTTTCTCTTGTGTTGTCTCTTGATGATCAGTATTATCTTTTCTCTCAAAATTGTATTTATTCAATTTATAATTTTCAAATACAATAACCGGACCTTCCATAAAAAAACTCCTTTTAATTTTTTGTCTTTATTTTATAATATACCAAAAGAGATGAGAATAGCCAATACTATCCTCATCTCTACTAGAATTTATATTTTTATCATATTTTTTTGTTACTAAACTCTGATTTAGCGAATTATAATCAAATTCAACAGTTTTTTCTAAAATTGAAGTAGAGTAATTCATATATATTTTTTCAAAATGTGGTTGAATTCTAGTAAACTCCATCTTCTCGCTAAGTTTTTCTGTAATCATTCTACTCAACATTTTATCTATAAAACCTTGTCTTTTAGAGCGATTTAACTCTTTTAGATTAACATAAGCAGTTAAGTAATCAGTCGTATCTTTTTTTAAAAATGAATTTAATATTTCTAACGAAAATTCATTTTCAGAAACTATTTCTCTTCTCATAACAGCCACTCCTTAGTACTAAAATACATTTTTTTCAGTATTTTAGCAAATACTTTTTATTTTATTTGAATTTTTTATTAAATAGTATTTATTTTTAGAAATATCATCACTGCTATCTGAGGCTATTTTATCATAAAAACTTCTAACTATTAAGTCTGGTGAACTATTAAAATTTACTTTGAACCAGTCAAAAACTTTGAGTATAAGTCCGACAGCCGGTTGACTATTTTCAAACTCTTCATATAAGCTTGCTATCAGAATTTCGCACAATAGATGCCACTTATATTTTATATCTTCTTCTTTTATTTCAGAATCTATTTTTCTATCTACTTCTTCTAAAGCAGCTAAAACATCTAAAAGAACCATTGGATCATCTAAATCTAAAATTATACTTACATTATCAAAGTCTATAGTAACGACTTGGGATTGACTTTGGTAGTTTATTGCATCCTCATAATTATCAAAACAATATATTCCTTGTCCCATAAATGGCGACTGAGTTCTTGATCCTGGATAATTACCTACTAATTTTTCAGGTTTATTCTCAAATTGTTTAACTATAGACAAGACATATTCCAGATATTTTCTATAGTTAAAAGTCTTATTTACTTTTAGTTTATTTTCTTCTATGATTTTTTCTTTTTTATTAGTGCTGTGATATAACTCCAATAATAAAACCTCCAAAAAAATATTAATTGCTAATATTTTTATACTCATTTCAGTATATCAATATTGATTTAATATTCAAATAGATTTTTTTAAGTCAAGTCCATAATCAGTCAAGTCCATAATCCTGTGTAAAATACTATACAATGTTTTACTGGTCTCTCATTGATCAAACTTAATATATTTTCTTGTAGAACTGAGCCATTCGTCATGAAGGTCCATAAGGACAGCTCCAATT
>NZ_JBSMXK010000026.1:0-20313 GCF_053761865.1 Enterococcus bulliens | reverse complement strand
GTACTACGACATCAAACCAAACAGCAAGCAGCTATACCGTGGTCAGTGGTGATTATTTAAGCAAGATCGCCAATCAATTTGGTGTCAGTGTCGCACAACTTAAAACATGGAATAACTTAAGCTCAGACTTGATCTTAGTAGGGCAAAAATTGACGGTCAAAGCGTCTAGCGATCAAACGACGCAAAATACGACAATACCAAGCCAACCAACAAGTACTACGACATCAAACCAAACAGCAAGCAGCTATACCGTGGTCAGTGGTGATTATTTAAGCAAGATCGCCAATCAATTTGGTGTCAGTGTCGCACAACTTAAAACATGGAATAACTTAAGCTCAGATTTGATCTTAGTAGGGCAAAAATTGACGGTCAGAGCGTCTAGCGATCAAACGACGCAAAATACGACAACATCAAATACTACGACATCGAGTCAAACGTATAAAGTGGTCAGTGGTGATAACTTATGGACGATTGCACAGCGCAACAATCTTTCATTACAAACGTTGAAGCAGATGAATCAATTGACTTCTGATACGATTTTTATTGGTCAAGTGTTGAAACTCAAGTAAAACCGTTGAATTTTCAGATAACATTTGATAGACTGAAAGCATAATCGAATACAACACGAAGAATAGGAATAGTAGAATCGATGACTTGTCTTAGAGAGCACATGGGTGGTGAAAATGTGTACTGCAAGATTTGAACTCGCCTAGGAGTGTGTGATTTCTGAAACCAAGTAAGAAATTCCGGTAGTTCCGTTATCGCTACGAGTTTTTTGGCAGATTGCTAAAAAAGAACATAGGTGGTACCGCGTAAACAAGAAGAGACGCCCTATAAAAAGTTTAGGCTTTTTATAGGGTTTTTTTTATGAAAAAATTTGAAGGAGTGAACCATAGTGAGTTTTAATCACGAGCAAATCGAAAAAAAATGGCAAAAATATTGGGCAAAAAACCACACATTCAATACCCAAGATAATCCTGAAAAGCCTAAATTTTATGCCTTAGACATGTTTCCTTATCCATCTGGTCAAGGACTACACGTAGGCCATCCAGAAGGGTACACGGCAACTGATATTTTGGCACGTTTCAAACGTAGCCAAGGATACAATGTATTACATCCAATGGGATGGGATGCATTTGGTTTACCAGCGGAACAATATGCGCTAGATACAGGAAATGATCCAGCTGAATTTACCAAAAAAAATATTGAGACCTTCCGTCGTCAAATCAACTCATTAGGATTTAGTTACGATTGGAATCGTGAGATCAATACAACGGATCCTGAGTATTACAAATGGACACAATGGATCTTTACAAAATTATACGAAAAAGGGTTGGCGTATGAAGCAGAAGTGGCTGTAAACTGGGTACCTGAATTAGGAACAGTGATTGCCAATGAAGAAGTCATCGATGGTAAAAGTGAGCGCGGTGGGTATGATGTCGTGCGTAAACCAATGCGTCAATGGATGTTAAAAATCACAGCGTATGCCGATCGTTTATTAGATGATCTAGAAGATGTCGACTGGCCAGAAAGTATCAAAGAAATGCAACGTAACTGGATCGGTCGTTCGATCGGTGCGAACGTGACATTTGCGGTGGATCAAACGGATAAAGAGTTTACTGTCTTTACGACACGTCCAGATACTTTATTTGGTGCAACGTACGCAGTATTGGCTCCAGAACTTGATCTAGTCAAAGAAATCACGACACCAGAACAACGTGAAGCAGTTGAAGCGTATATCGAAGAAGCATCGAAAAAATCAGATCTAAATCGTACCGATTTAGCCAAAGAAAAAACAGGTGTCTTCACGGGTGCATATGCTATCAATCCGGTAAATCAAAAGAAAATCCCGATCTGGATCGCGGATTATGTTTTAGCTAGTTATGGAACTGGTGCGATCATGGCCGTTCCAGCACATGATGAACGTGACTATGAATTTGCCAAAACCTTCGATCTAGAGATCATTCCCGTTTTAGAAGGTGGCGATGTCACAAAAGAAGCCTTTACAGAAGATGGTACGCATATCAACTCTGAGTTTTTAGATGGGAAAAACAAAGAAGAAGCGATTGCTGAAATCATTGACTGGTTGGAAGAAAAAGGCATCGGGAAAAAAGAAACAAGTTATCGTTTGCGTGACTGGTTATTCTCTCGTCAACGTTATTGGGGTGAACCAATTCCAGTGATCCATTGGGAAGATGGCACGACGACTACGTTACCAGAAGAAGAATTACCATTACGTCTTCCTGTAACTAAAGATATCCGTCCAAGTGGAACAGGGGAATCACCATTAGCAAATATCACAGAATGGGTCAATGTAGTCGATCCTAAAACTGGTAAAAAAGGTCGTCGTGAAACCAATACGATGCCTCAATGGGCTGGAAGTTCTTGGTACTTCCTACGTTATATCGATCCACATAATAAAACAGCATTAGCGGATTACAAAAAATTAGAACGTTGGTTGCCAGTCGATATTTATATTGGTGGAGCAGAACATGCGGTACTGCATTTACTGTATGCCCGTTTCTGGCATAAGTTCTTATACGATATCGGAGCAGTTCCAACCAAAGAGCCATTCCAAAAATTATATAACCAAGGAATGATCTTAGGTGAAAATAATGAGAAGATGTCGAAATCTCGTGGAAATGTGGTCAATCCTGATGACGTAGTAAAACGTTATGGTGCCGATACACTGCGTATGTATGAAATGTTTATGGGACCTTTAGATGCTTCGATCGCTTGGAGTGAAAATGGACTAGAAGGAAGCCGTAAATTCTTAGATCGAGTGTGGCGCTTGATCGTCGATGAAGAGGGTAAATTACGTGATCGCATCACAACCTTCAACGATGGAAAATTAACGAAAGTCTACCATCAAACGGTGAAAAAAGTCACAGAAGACTATGAGCATTTGCGTTTCAACACCGCGATTTCTCAGTTGATGGTCTTTATCAATGAAGCGTATAAAACAGATGCGTTATGCTATGAATACATCGAAGGTTTTGTACAATTATTAGCACCGATCGCACCACACATGGCAGAAGAATTATGGGAAATCCTAGGCAACAAAGAAGGCATCTCTTATGTGCAATGGCCAACGTATGACGAAAAAGAATTAGTCGAAGACGAAGTCGAAATCGTTTTACAAGTGAATGGAAAAGTGCGTGCTAAAGTCAATGTTTCTCTAAATGAATCAAAAGAAACATTAGAAGAATTAGCGAAAACTCACGAAGCGATCGCAGAACAAATCGCGGATAAAACGATCCGTAAAGTGATCGTTGTACCGAATAAATTGGTTAATATCGTCGCAAATTAATACGAAAAAGCGCACCAGAAAGAAAGTATTCTTTCTGGTGCGCTTTTTTAGAATGTATTATGCTTCTGTTCCGTCTTCAGCTTCGTAAGTTACCTCAACGTTACCGCTGATCGCTTTAGAATAAGGACAGATGCTATCTGTTTCTTTCATGTATTTTTCAGTATCTTCTTTTGAAAGACCATCGATTTTACCAATTAATTTAACTGCTAAATGTAAAGTCGTGAAGTCAGGTAGATCACCTAATAACGTTACTTCAGCACGCACGCTGCGGTTGCGATCGCCTAAGCCATCACGTTCTAAAGGAAATACCATTGCACCGTTGAAACAAGCCGCGATCCCTGCTGCAAATAATTCTTCAGGGTTTGTGTAGCCTGCTTTATTAGTACCTGTTGTTTTAACTTCAAAATCACCATTTAATGATTTACTAACGCCTTCGCGTCCGCCTTCGTTGATTACTGTTGAAACGCCCATTTTTTTACTCATATATCCAACACTCCTTTAATTTTAGTACTCTTTAACTATAATCGATTCCAAACAATAAGCAAAAGAAAGTGCTTGTGAGAAAACGATTAATTTGCATTTAAGAAAGCTGTAGCAATCGCAAGATCGCCAGCATAAGGTTCACCGCGACCATTGATCTTCATCGACTGTTCAGTACCTTTCCCACAAATCGCTACGATGTCGTGTACTGTAGCTTTTTCCAGTAATGTTTCGATCGCTTTTTGACGGTCGATTTCGATCGTAACGGGAATATCACTAGTGATTTGTTTTTTGATTTCTGTAGCGATCGCAAATGGATCTTCAAAATCAGGATCATCACTAGTTAACATTGCTTCATCGGCAACTTCAGAAAGTGCTTTGGCGATGTCTGATCGACGTCCTAAGGCTTTCCCACCGGTACTACCAGTCAAGATAAGAACGCGACCGTTTGGACGTAATTGATGAGCCAGTTCACCGATGGCATGGATACTCAAGTAATTGTGAGCGAAATCAACTAAAACAAGTGGTTGTTCAGGTCGTTCGATCACATGCATTCGACCAGGGATCACCGTTTTTGGTAGTGTCTGTTGTGCGATCTCAGGATTAAAATCAAGTAATTGCAACACAAGAAGTGCAGCAACAGCATTATCGTGATTAAATGTTCCTAAAATCCCCAAGTGATAGTTTCCTTCTAACTTAGTCAGGTCTAACTCATTGGCTTGTAGATCAAAGTTTCTAGTATCTTTATGATCCATGATTTGAACCATCGCCGTCTGGGTACGACCAAATGTAACATAAGGTACATGGTAATGCGTTGAGGTATCGGCTAGCAAATCAAAATAATCCATATCTTGATTCAAAATCATTTTTTGACTATTTTGGATCAATTGACGTTTGCAGTAGAGATAATCATCAAATGTCGGATGTTCGACTGGACTGATGTGATCTGTTCCGATATTTAAAAAGACCCCGATTTCAAAGGTCAAATTGTAGACCCGTTTTGTTTTATATGCTTGAGAAGAGACTTCCATGACTAAATGTGTGACTTGATTTTCAACAGCTTGCGCCATCTGTGCATATAGTTCCAAAGCTTCTGGAGTCGTTAGATGTGAACGAGTGTAGGTATGACCATCTAAACAAGTTTCTTCAGAAGAAAACAGAGCTACTTTATTATTCGTCGCTTTAGCTAAGCTGTCTTTTAAAAAATAAGCCGCGGTTGTTTTGCCCTTAGTACCGGTAATCCCGATTTTGGTTAATTTTTTTTCAGGATGTTGGTAAAATTCTTGTGCGAGTAGAGCCATCGCTTTACGAATATCCGTTACGATAAACCCGAGCGCTTGGACTTCATAAGGAGATTGTGCGATATAAGTCGTCAATCCGTTTGTCATAGCCTGAGCGAGAAATTCTTCTTTAAATCCTGCACCTTTACAAAAAAATAAGGTTTGGTTATCTACTTGTCTAGAATCATAGGATAGTTTGGTAAATGTTTGATTTTTTTGTTCGATTGGTAATGTAAAGTGCCAATTTTTATCGACGATGATTTCTTTTAAAAGATCATGTTGCTGTAAGATAGTTTGAATCGTCTCTAAGTCTAATTGATACATCGAGTTGCACTCCTTTATTTAGTATATGTAGTTTATCATACACCGAAAGACTAGGAAGCAAAAGGGCAGATTTCTTAAGAGCGATTAACCTTTAGAAAAATTGATTGCGGCTTGAGCATTTTCGCATTAAAATAGAAGGTAATGTAAAAAGAAATTGGAGAAGTGAACATGGAAAAATATGAAAAAATCCAAGAAACTCCATTGAGCAATGAGGAGCAAATGGCACGTGGATCAGCTTGGATGACATTTGGTAATATTGGTTCACGCTTATTAGGTGCATTGTATATTTTGCCTTGGTATTTTTGGATGGGTGCTTATGGTAAAGAAGCGAATGCTTTATTTGGAATGGGGTATAATGTTTATGCCTTGTTCATTATGATTTCTACTGCAGGTATTCCAGCTGCGATCGCTAAGCAAATCGCTTATCATAATTCACGTCAAGAATACCGAACGAGTAAAAAATTGTTCATCCGTGCGTTGCAACTAATGGCAGTTTTTGGTGGAGTCGGTGCTGCAGTCATGTACTTATTTTCCCCATTTTTAGCTCATGCAGCAGGTGGCGGCGATGAATTGATCCCCACGATGCATTCTTTGAGCTTGGCGTTATTGATCATCCCGATGATGAGTGTTATTCGTGGCTATTTTCAAGCGATGCACAATCTAGCTCCATACGCAATCTCGCAATTAGTCGAACAAGTAGCTCGAGTTTTTTATATGCTATTGGCTACGTTTATCATTATGCGTCTAGGAAGTGGCGATTATATCAAAGCTGTGACACAATCGACTTTAGCGGCATTTGTCGGAGCTGTGGCAAGTCTATTGGTTCTTTTGTATTATTTTAAATCTGAAAAATTAAAAATGGATGTTCGTGCAGAAATCAGTGAAGAAGATGTCGTTTTAGATACGAAGTCATTATTGCTGACGACGATTCATGAATCAATTCCTTTTATTATCGTGGGTTCAGGGATTACTTTGTTTAAATTAGTCGATCAGTACACGTTTATTAAAACGATCGAAAGTTTTACAAATTATACGCATAATCAAGCAATTGGCTTATTTGCATTATTTAGTGCCAATCCTGACAAATTAACGATGGTGGTAATTGGTTTAGCGATTGCATTAGCTTCAGTCGGGTTGCCTTTGATTGCAGAACACCATGCAAGTAACAATAAAGTAGGATTAGCTAAATTGATCAGCAACAATTTACAGTTGTACTTTTTCGTGATGTTCCCAGCCACATTTGGTATGGTCTTGCTTGCTTTTCCATTAAATACGATATTTTATGGTCCTGATCCATTTGGTACGAATCTATTGATTGAAGCGACTTTATCAGGTTTAGTATTAGGACTCTTTATGCTCAGTGCGAGTATGCTACAAGGAATCTATCAAAATCGTGTTGCAGTCATTTATTTAGTCATTGGATTTATAATCAAACTGGTTATTCAGATTCCTTTTATTTATTGGTTTGAATCATATGGTCCCTTATTGGCAACAACGATTGCTTTAGCGGTTACCTGTGTGTTGAATCTATACAAATTACATCAGATTACACGTTTTAATCTTAGCCTAACAATACGACGCATCGGTCTGTTTTTTATAATGACTTTGGCGTTAATCGTGGTTGCCGGTTTGGCACGCTTGATTTTCGGCCAATTTTTATCCATCGATCGTAAGTTACCAGCTTTTATCTTAGTATTACTGGTCGCCGGAATCGGCGCATTGACGTATATCTACATTGCTTTAAAGATTCGGATTGCGGATCGCTTGCTTGGACCAGGTATGGCGCGCATGCGTGCACGATTACGGATCAAATAATCCAAAAGCAGACACCTGATGTCTGCTTTTTTCATTCAAAGGAGAAACTATGCGTTTAGATAAATTTTTAGCAGATATGGAATTTGGCAGTCGTAAAGAAGTCAAACAATTCATCAAAAAAGGACGAGTAAAAGTCAATGGTGTAATCTGTAAATCAGATAAAACCCAAGTCGATGAGTTAAACGATCATATTTTATTTGATGATGAGCTCGTTCATTATCAAAATCAGTTTTATTATATTTTACACAAACCACAAGGAGTGATCTCGGCAACAGTCGATAATTTTGACGAGACCGTTGTTGATTTGTTAGACGATGACGTGTTTCGTGAGGATCTTTTTCCAGTAGGACGTTTGGATAAAGATACCGAGGGGCTATTGATCTTGACCAATGATGGTGCTTTAGCACATCAACTATTATCACCTAAAAAACATATAGAAAAGGCTTATTATGCCAAGGTTTCTGGACAGATGACCCCAGAAGATGTTGTCGCCTTTAAACAAGGCCTCACGATCGATCAAAAAGAAGTATGTTTACCAGCTAAACTGACGATTCTATCTTATGATGAAGCACTTGATGAAAGCGAGATCGAACTCGTTTTACATGAAGGCAAATTCCATCAAGTCAAGCGCATGGTCCAAGCAGTAGGAAAAGAAGTCACGTATTTAAAACGGATCCGCATGGGACAACTAGTCTTGCCTAGTGATCTAGCTTTAGGAGAATATCGAGAATTGACGACAGAAGAATTGGAATTATTATCTTAAAAAGAAAGCTGCTAGTCGCAGCTTTCTTTTTTTCTAACAATTTTGTTTGATGAATCAATGAAAAATGCTGGAGAACCTATGGTAAATTAAATTGAAAATTACATGAAGGAGCTGTGAGGGGATGAACCATATCATACAATCATTAACGATTGTTCTCCCTATTTTATTTGTTTTAGTACTTGGGTTTTTAGCTGGAAAAAAACAAGCATTTGGAAAAAGCGATCAAGCTATTCCAGTAATCAATGAGCTTGTATTGACCTTTGCTTTACCAGCATCTTTATTTGTTGGGACAATCAGTGTCACTCGTGTGCAATTGGCTGGGGAAATGGATTTATTTGTTGGATTATTGATCAGTTTACTTTTAGCTTATTTTTTAGGATTATTTGTCGCTAAATACTGTTTTAAACGCAACATGGTAGAAGCATCCATTGCAGGATTAGCAGTCGCTTTTTCAGCAGGCCCTTTCTATGGTCCAGCATTGTTAGGAAGTATTTACGGAACGAAAAGCGATGTAGCAGTTAGTATCATTTCACTTTTATTGAATGTTTGTATCGTACCGTTAGCTACAATCGTGATCAAATTAAATACTACAGGAAAAGAGCATGATTCTGTTGGGAAAATGATTGGACAATCGTTGTATCGGGCGATTATTAAAACACCATTTGTATGGGCCCCGCTAATTGGATTTATCTGTGTATTTATTGGAATTGATTTTCCAAAAATTGTTACAAGTTCATTGACGTTAATTGGTGAAGCAACGGCTGGTATCGCGATCTTTGTAGCAGGGATGACAATTGCTGCTCATCATTTTAAATTAACGAAGGAAGTTCTATGTATTACGATTTTAAAAAATATTGGCTTGCCATTGATCTTTGTCGCAATTGCAATTTTGGTCCATCTTAAATCTGGAAGTGTTACCTTTAATGAAGGGTTATTATTAGCAGCATTACCTTCTGGACCGATGATTGTTTTATTATCGACGAAATATAAACAATATCAGCAAGAAGCATCCTCAATCTTAGCTTTGTCTACGGTTGGAATGATTATCACTATCACAATTGTAATTAGTCTTTTAGGCGTATAAAGGAGAGAGTAAACATGACAAAAACAAAAGTAGAACAACTTGCAGCTTATGCATTGCGTGCACAATATGAAGAGTTATCAGCAGAATCAAAAAAACAGATCTCAGTTCATATTTTAGACTCGCTTGGCTGTCAAATTGCAGCCATGGGTGCAAACCCAGTGAATGCTTGTCGTGAACAAGTACAAGAATTTTCTCCAAGTGGACAAGCAAGCCTAATTGCAGGTGGTACTTCTAGTCCTGTTTATGCTGCTTTTTGGCATACGGCACTGGTACGCTATGTAGATGCAATGGATAATATTTTAGCACCTACGGAAACTGCACATACGGCAGATAACTTTGGTGGGATTTTAACGGCTGCAGATTTAGCTGGTGCAAGTGGAAAAGAATTGATGGTAGGTGTAGCTCTCGGTTGGACGATCCAAACTCTTTTAGTACAAAAAGGTAATTTTATGACTAAGGGATTCGATCATACGGCACAATTAGCCTTTTCAATTCCAGCAGCCGCTGGACGTCTACTTGGCATGGATGAAAAAACAATTGCCAATGCTTTAGCGATTGCGATTTCAAGTGATGCATCTTTTGCAGGAATTCGTTCAAAACCCTTATCAGAATGGAAAGGACTAGCTTCAGCACAGTCTGCTCTAGGTGCGTTTAATGCGTTATATTTAGCTAAACGTGGAATTGAAGGACCACTAGCTATCGTAGAAGGACCACAAGGAGTCGAAAATTTATTAGGCAAACCTTTAGATATTGATTGGGAACACGAAAATTATGAAGGAGTGACAGAATCTACAATCAAGAAATTTGTCGCGATGATCCATACGCAATCGGCAATTGAATGTATTTTAGAATTATTAGCAAAAGAAAGCATTGATCCGCAAAACATTACGCGTATCAATGCTGAAGTACCACAAATCACGTATGACTTTGCTGGCGGTGGTCTCTATGGAAATGCAGATTTAGCAATAACGACTAAAGAACAAGCAGATCATTCATTGCCTTACCTATTAGCAGTAGCGATTTTAGATAAACAAGTAATGCAAGCCCAATTTACGCCTGAGCGTATTAATCGCCAAGATGTTCAAACATTGATGCAAAAAGTAACAGTTGAAGTTAATGAAGAGTTTACAAAACGGTATCCAACTGAATTTTGTGCAAAAATGACGCTTATGCTAAAAGATGGAACTTCAGTGACAAACGAGGTGAAAGATTATCCTGGAATGCCATGTCGTCCATTTACTTGGGAAGATGCGGTAGACAAATTTGATCGAATGACAACTGGATATATTACTTCAACTCAACAAACAAAAATCAAAGACATCGTGCGAACATTAGAAACTCGTCAAGTTCGTGAATTAATGGATGTATTAAATACCCTGCCATATCAAAAAGCAAAATAAAAAAATGTCTGGACCACAAGTCCAGGCATTTTTTATTTATTCATAAAACAAACTATTCTTTGTTTCGATTTTTAAATGTTCTTTTGTAAAAGGGTGAACCAGTTCGATCTGTTTAGCATGCAGATACAAACGATCAGCAGGTTTTCCATAAAGTGGATCACTTATGATTGGATGTCCGATTGCTTGTAAATGAACTCTGATTTGATGCGTTCGTCCTGTTTCTAGCTGACATTCTAGAGCAGTTTTTTGCGTTAATGGTTTGATGACTTTGACATGTGTAATCGCTGTTTGGCCGTTTCGTGGATCAACAACGCGTTTTCTACGGTCGTGGCGATCACGCCCAATGGCTAAGTTAATCGTTTGATCACGCGTTACTATTCCTTTGACGATTGCTTGGTATGTTCGCTTGATTTCTTTTTGTTCTAAAAGTCGGCCTAAAATAGGTAAAACTAATGGGTTTTTGGCAAATAACACGACACCGCTAGTTTCCTTATCTAAGCGATGGACGATATAGCCACGCTCTTGTTTTTGAGCTAAGTAAGCTTGAACATTGTTAAAAAACGTACCGGTTTCACCAGGTTGGTTTGGATGTGTTTTGATTCCAAATGGTTTGTTTGCAATCAGTAAGTGTTCGTCTTCAAATAAGACTTCGATTTTAGGATCTCCTAAAGGAATCTCTTGGAAGTGATAGTCCTCTTCGGCTAATTCAAGCGAAATCGTATCATGAGGATGGATTTCTTCATGAAATTTTGCGACTTCACCATTTACCATTACATGCTTTCTGACCCGTAAAAAATGACGAACTTTTCTAGGAACGAGCCATTCTTGTTCGAGTAGTTCTCGAATAGTCATTACGCGTTGATCACTAGGTAATTTGATTTGATAGTTCATGTTTGTTCCTTTCATAGAGCGGTTTTAATCGTAGATACTTTAGGTATTTTTAACAAAAAAACAATTTTTTTCTAGCAAACTCATGATACACTATCTAGGATGTGATTTGAAGAAATTCCGTCTTAAGATGGATATCAGATAGAAAAAAGTCATGTATAGTAACATAATGGAGGTATGCTATGGAGTTTAAGGAATGGATGATCAAACTTTGGCGCTGGCTAAAAGAAGCTGCAATCATTAGTTATCATTGGGTCAAAAAAGCGAGTAAAACGAGTTGGCAATTTAGTAAACCTTACTTGATTCGGTTTCATCATTTTAGAAAACGAATATGGAAAAAATATCATGTTAATAAACTATTGATCTTACTAGGTATGATTGCTATTTTATGTACGAGTGTGTATTTATTTTATGTTGCAAAAACAACCAATGTCTCCGAATTAGAATCCGGACTAAAAGAATCGACACTGATTTATGATCGTGATGGCGAAAGTGCGGGGAAATTATATGAACAAAAAGGTGCCTACATTCAGTTAAATGAAATGTCCCCCTATCTAGTTGATGGTGTGATTTCGACGGAGGATCGCAATTTTTATGAGCATCATGGTTTTGATATTAAAGGGATCGGTCGGGCAGCATTACGTTTTGTTATCAATCGTGGCGCTTCTGGAGGTGGAGGAAGCACTATCACCCAACAGTTGGCTAAAAATGCCTATTTGACCTTGGATCAAACGTTTACTCGTAAAGCTAAAGAAATCTTTTTAGCGATTGAAATCGAAAAACATTACAGTAAAGATGAAATTTTAACGATGTATCTCAACACTTCTTATTTTGGGAATGGTGTTTGGGGCGTGCAAGATGCCTCTGAGAAATATTTTGGTGTGAATGCTAGTGAATTATCAGCTGGAGAGGCGGCTACCTTGATCGGTATGCTTAAGGGACCTTCGCTGTATAATCCAATCGACCACTTAGATAATGCGACTAATCGTCGTGATACGGTCTTGCAACTGATGGTCGATAACCAGAAATTGACAGCTGAAGAAGCTAAAGCGCAAGCGGCAATCCCACTTGATTCATTATTAGGAGATAATTATCAACCAGGAAACGATAGTTATCGCTATCCATCTTATTTTGATGCAGTTATCGATGAAGCGGTCGAAGAGTATGGACTAGATGCTGATGATATTTTAAATCGAGGGTATAAGATCTATACGACACTTGATCAAAATCAGCAACAAGCGATGCAAGATACGTATACTGTTGATGGCTATTTTCCAGATAATGCCGAAGATGGCGAGATGGTACAATCGGCAAGTGTGGCTGTGTCACCTAAAGACGGTGGTGTGACAGCTTTAGTCGGTCGCAGAGGCGAGTCAGTTTTTCGTGCGTATAATTTTGCGACTCAGATGAAGCGTTCACCGGGATCGACAATTAAACCACTAGCGGTCTATACGCCTGCATTAGAAGCAAGCTATACTCCAGCAAGTATTTTAAAAGATGAGCCTTTAAGTTACTATAAAGCAAGTAATTACAGTCAAACTTATTCTGGTGAAGTACCGATGTACCAAGCCGTTGCTCAAAGTTTGAATTTACCTGCTGTCTGGTTATTGCATGAGATCGGTTTAGATAAAGGATTTAATAAGGCGAAAGAATTCGGGTTATCATTGTCGGATGAAGACAAATATTGGGGCTTAGCATTAGGTGGTTTGAAATATGGAGAATCTCCGTTGACTATGGCCGCAGCTTATAGCGTCTTTGCCAATGGTGGAACGTATTACAAACCTCATTTGATTACGAAAATCGTCGATTCAACGGGCGCTGTGATCGTGGATAATAGTTCTGTTAAAGGAAAACGGATCATCTCAGAAAAAATTGCAACGGCGATGACAAGTATTTTACTGGGAACATTTTCAAATGGGACAGGTGTGTTAGCCGATCCAGCAGGCTATACCGTCGCAGGTAAAACTGGGACAACTGAAACCAATTTTGACGCGTCTAAAGTAAACGACCAATGGGTTATCGGCTATACACCAGATCTAGTGATCGCTACATGGTTAGGTTTTGAACAATCTAGTGAGTTACATTACTTACAAGGAACGAGTGAAACGGTAGCTGGATTGATCTTCCAAAAAGTTGCTGAAAACATTTTACCTTATACGAGCGGTTCAACATTTGATGTCGCGGATGCGTATCAAACAGATGGTGTCGTGATGACTGTCAATGAGGCTGAAGAAAAAGCGAAGGAAGATGCTAAAAGTTCTTGGCAAAAAGGCGTCGACGAGATCACTGAAAAAACTAAAGAAGGGTTACAAACGGCAGGTGAGGTATTAAAAGATACTACTGAAAAAGTTTGGAATGGTGTTTTGGATAAATTATGGCATTAAAAAATGAGCGAGTGATTGCTCATTTTTTAATTAAGCTGGAGTTAAGCAATAAACGTTACACTAGGTTCATACCCAAACAAATAGTTTTTTCTTCATTTCTTTCTCCCATACTCACTAGTCCCCACTAGTGAGTTTTTGGTATACTAAGCGTAAAGGAGAGGGGGATATGAACGTAACGATTCGATTTGCAACAAGGCAAGATGTACCTGTGATTTTAGACTTTATCAAAGAGCTCGCTGCATATGAAAAATTAATGCATGAAGTGGTTGTAACAGAGGCCTTACTAGAAAAGTATTTATTTGATGAACAAAAAGCAGAAGTGATTTTTGGGGAAGTCAATGGAAAACCGATTGCTTTTGCGCTATTTTTTACTAATTTTTCGACATTTTTAGGAAAACCTGGTCTGTATTTAGAAGATCTCTATGTCCAAAAAGAGTATCGTGGTCAAGGAATCGGCAAACAGATTTTAGCCTTTTTAGCCAATCTGGCACTAGAACGCGACTATGGACGCTTAGAATGGTGGGTCTTAGATTGGAATACCAATTCGATTGCATTTTATAAACAACTTGGTGCACTTCCAATGGATGAATGGACGACATTTCGTGTCACCGAAGAGAAGCTACATCTCATTGCGAACGCTAAATAGAGGGTGTGACATCTGTCACACCCTTTTGATATTTCACCGCTAGATTTAATTAAAAGAAGATATCGATTATTTTGGTCCAAATCTCTGAAAAGCCACCCACAATAATCGCTGTGATGGGAATCAACGCCCAGATCCAGCCATTGGTATGACCTTTTTGTTCAAGTTTTAAGTGTAGATTCTCATTTTCTAAACGTAAATATGCATTTTCCTGTTCTAATTGTGCAATTCGTTCTGTTTCACCCATGATCATCGCTCCCTTTTCTTTTAGTTTAACAAATCTTTAAGAATAGTAGCTCAGTCGCAAGGTGGATTTTTGGTTTTTTGTCAGAAAACCCAATAAATGTTACAATGAACCTAGTAAAATTATTGGAGGGACATCATGGCAAATATTTATGATATCGGAAACGAATTAGAACGTGAGATCCGTGCGACAGAACAATACCAAGCATTACAAAAAGCTTTTGCAGATTTAAAGGTGGAAGAAGAAGCGTACGCATTATTTAAAGAATTCCAACTTTTCCAACAAACATTACAACAAAAAATGATGGCTGGCGAAGAAATGGCCGAAGAAGATGCGACTAGAGCGCAAGAATTATCACAAGCGATTCAAACACAAAATGCGATTGCCGATCTTATGGAAGCAGAACAAGCATTTAGCGTATTGATCAACGATATGAACAATATCGTGATGACGCCAGTTCGTGAATTATACGAAGAAGCATAAAAAAAGAGGGGTGTGACAGATTTCTGTCACACCCTTTAAAAAACGACTAAATAGTGTTTTAGAAGTTGCTCTTTTAAAAATAAGCCGAATCATTACCGAAATTTTTCTCGGAATGATTCGGTTTATTTCTTAAAACTTTCCATTTCTTTCATCATTCGTTTTAGCGAACAAACTTTCGCCTATCCACTGACTTTTCGGATACCCTATGATAAAATAAAACGACTAGGAAAGTAGGAGTGAAGCGTATGATTCGATTTATTCATTGTGCTGATTTGCATTTTGACCGCCCTTTTGAAGGGATCTCTGCGATCGATGAAGAACAAGCACAATTTTATCAATATAATGAACAGACGCTGAAAAATATCGTTGATGTAGCGATAGATGAAGCAGTCGATTTTGTGCTGTTTGTAGGCGATACCTTTCATCAAAATCGACCAACATTAAAAACACAACGTCTATTTTTTGAGCAAATGGAACGTTTGAAAAACGTTCAGATTCAAGTCTATTTAGCTTTTGGGAATCACGATTTTTATGATGCGACACGCTATTGGTTTGATTTCCCAGAAAATGTTCATCTCTTTACTACTGAACAAATCCAGACAATGATCTTTAAAAAAGATGCAGAACACTGTCATATCAGTGCATTTAGTTATACGAACCAATGGATCGATACCAAAAAAGTTCATGAGTATCCCAATCGTGGAACTGAAGATTATCATATTGCAATGTATCATGGGGAAATGGGCAGTACACGCTACGCACCATTTCAACTAGGTGAATTACAAAATAAAGGATACGATTATTGGGCATTGGGGCACATCCATGTTCCGATGATACTCCAGGAACAGCCACCGATTATTTATGCCGGTACGCCAATGGGGCATTCACAAAAAGAAGACCAGATTCAAGGTGTGGTCCTTGTAACGTTGCAAAAAGGGCAGATCGCACAGTATCGATTTTGTGAGGTTGCAGCAGCCCAATGGCAAAAAAAACAATATTCTTTTGCAGCGATTCAAGATAAAAAAAGTGCTTTAGATCTATTATATCAACCAGTAGAACAAGAAAAACCGACTTTATATCAAGTGCAACTGATCGATACCAACCAATTGCCCAAAAACTGGTTAGAAGAGCAAGAAAAAGCAGAAGTAATCGCGTATCTAAATCGCCATGCGAAAAAAACACAACAGTGGATCTATGCGATCAAAGTACTCGAAGAAGATGAGGTGACGTTTGCATTTGATGTCGATACCTCACAAATTCAAATCGCCATTGAACAGATATCCAAACCGGAAGTATTTGAAACATTAATCGAAGACTTACGCAAGCAAACCAAAACAAGTCGTCTAGTTTCTTCTGATAGCTTCCGAATGGATGTTCTAACAGAAGTGTATCGCAAGGTGGCAGCAGAATTTCAATTGAAAGAAGGGGAATAAAGATGCGTATCTTAAAAGTTGAAATCACTGGTTTTGGCCACTATCGCCAGAAAACACTGACGTTTGATGCGCACAACCAATTATTCTACGGTGAGAATGAAGCTGGAAAATCAACTCTTTATCAATTTATCTATGCGATGTTGTTTGGTTTTACGAAAAAATCTGCTAAAAAACGCGACTATACACCACAAGACGGTTCAGCTTATGGGGGGCGTTTGTGGTTTGAGAATACTCGCAAGCAATGCATCAAAATCGAACGCTTTCGCCAGGTCGATCGTGGAAAAGCAAAAGTGTTTATCGATGATCAAGAAGTTGCGATTGCCTTAGAAAAATTGTTAGAACCTTTGACACCACAGACCTTTCAAGAGATTTATACTTTTCAACAAGAGCAGTTATCGCAAATTGATCATTTGCAAGAACAAGAATTCCACGAGGCTTTACTTTCCTTAGGAATCAGTGGGAGTCAGCAATTGATCGAAGTCGTAAAACAAGAAGAACGCAATAGTCAACAACTGTTTCGACCACGAGGACGTAATTTGCCTTTAAATCAAAAAATCGTGGCCTTAGAAGGTTTGCAAGAAAAAATCACAGAAAAAGAACAACAAGAATCAACTGTCCAACAGCTTTACCACCAACTCAGCGAAATGAAACAGACGATGCATACACTTGAACAAGAAGCAGTCACACTACGTCAAACGCAGCAAATTTTGGAACAACAGCGCCTAAATTGGCCCTTATATGAAGAATGGCAACAACTATTGCAACAAAATAAAACATTATTAACGGCGAAAGAGCAAGCACAGATCGAACAGATTTATCAGCAATATCAAGTATTAAGACAAGCCATTCAATTTAAGACGGATCAGATTGCCAAAATAGAGCAAGATCAAACTTCAGAACGTTACTTTTTTTATTTAGATCACGAAGCTGTGATCAAACAATTGAAGTCTCAGTATTTAGAGATCATGAAGGCGCTTGAACAAGAAGCGTCTAGTTTGAGCCAACAACAAGAAATCAAGACACAATTATCAAGATACGCAAAACAGTGGAATTTTACACCTAAAACACCACCACAAGCAATCGATCCACGCGTATATGAAGATCTTAGTGAACTAGAACAACTTCAAGAACAACAAATACGTTTGGAAGAAAAATTGAATTGGTATCATGAAAAACAAAAATTAGTAGAAACAGAAGTCGCACAACTAGAAGAACAACTGGTTTTACTAGAACCAGAAACAGCTAAGCTTTCGATGAAACACATCGGCTTGGTACTTTTAGGTATTATTTTAGGATTTGCGTTTCTTTTCGTGAACAGTTGGGTGGCAATTATGATCTGGGCACTTACTGGGATTCTTTTTATAGCGACTCTACGCAAACGACCAAATACGCAAGCCTTAGAACTTTTAAAGGCACAATGGCAGGCTAAATTAACAGAAAGCAACAAGAGTCAAGCGGAAGTCGCAGCCTTGGTGGCCGAGCATCACACACAGGAACAAAACATCAGCGTACTTTTTAATCGTTTGAATCCTTTTTTTAATCAAGCACCACAAACTCAGTGGGAGGAGATCTTACAACATTACCAAGAAGCTGTGACAGATTATCAACAACTGGTTGAACAAGATGCACAAATCACAGAACAATTAGCACAGATCGAACCGCTATTAACCCAAACGCTGAGTGCTTTAAAACCCTTTTACGCATGGTTTTCAATTGCGACACTTTCGTTGGATCAACAAATAAAATGTTTATTTGATTTTGACGAAGAGATGCAACAAGTCAAACTGGAACGCAGTCAAAATCCAAGTATCCAATTAGCGCGAGAGATCAAAGAATTACGCGAGCAAGAAACAACACTATTACAAGAAGCGACCGTCCATTTTAGCCAACAAGGGATTACACAAGTTGACGAGATTCCTGTTTTATTAAAACAATGGACGATCCAGCGTGAAAATAAAAAACGCCAAGAGGAACTAGCCACAATGTTGAGTCCGCTATTTCCTAAAACGATAACCAAAACGCAGTGGGAAATGAAAGTCGCACAAAATAAACAGCAGCTACTAGAAATAACTCAAAAACAGCAAGAACAAACAACAAAGATTCAACGTCTTACTTTAGAATTGGAGCAATTGCAAGAAGACGGTACATTAGATGAATGGTATCAAAAACGTACGCAGTTAGAAGATCAAGTTCGGCAAATGAGTGTACAGTGGGCCGCACAAAAAGTTCATGCAGCTTTATTAACTCAACTTGCAACAACAAGATCTGATGAACAGTTTCCACACTTGATGCAAAAAGTGTCCGAGTATTTCACGTTATTAACTGATGGACGTTATCAACAAGTTTTATTTCATGAAGGAAGTGTCTTGGTTCGTGATCATGTTGAACAATACGACATTTACCAGTTATCGACAGGAACCAAAGACCAATTGATCATGGCATTTCGATTTGCTTATTTGGCGATGCAAACTGCTAGCCATAGTCCAGTAATCATCGATGATGGCTGGCTACATTATGATCACAAGCGTAAATACCATTTAGCTAAACTTTTAGCTTATTTTGGCCGTGAAAACCAAGTCATTTGTTTGTCTTCTGACCGAGAAATGGTAAGCTATTATCAAGAGGAGCAACAAGCAGTGTTTATGCTCACAGAAGGGATGTGACAAGCTTCTAAGTGAAGCGTGTTGATGAAAAAATTAAGAGAACTAGCAGTTGATGAAACGTTTCAATTATTTGTATTGATCAAGCAAGCAGATGTCCGGGTCGCGAAGAATGGTAAAAAATTTATTGCGTTTACTTTCCAAGATGAAAGTGGAGCGATCGATGGGAAGTTCTGGGATGCTTCGGAAGAAGAAATCACCAAATTTGAAGCCGGAAAAGTTGTTTGCTTAGATGGCAAACGAGAAGTCTATCAAGGAAACCCTCAAGTTAAGATCATTCATCTGAGATTGACGAAGACGGATGAACCAAATGATCCAAGTTTATTTATGGATCGACCACCAGTAACAAAAGAAGATATGGAAGCATATATTAGTCAAACCTTTTTTGAGATTACTACACCTGCTTGGAATCGAATTGTTCGCTACTTATTTACACAATACCATCAAGAGTTTTTCACTTTTCCAGCAGCAAAAGTGAATCATCATGCGTTCAATGGTGGATTAGCGTATCATACGATGACGATGCTACGTTTAGCCAAAGCGATTGCAAAAGAATATCCTGATTTGGATGAATCATTATTATATGCGGGGGTCTTATTACATGATTTAGGTAAGGTGATCGAATTAAGTGGCGCTGTTGCTACTGAATATACACTTGCTGGTAATTTGATTGGGCATTTGGTATTAGTCGACGAAGAAATCACAAAAGCTTGTATCGCGTTATCGATCGATCCGGCAACCGAAGATGTTTTATTATTGCGTCATATGGTATTGTCTCATCATGGATTATTAGAATATGGCTCACCGGTTCGTCCTAAACTGATCGAAGCAGAAGTCTTGCATCAAATCGATAATTTAGATGCTACGATGCAAATGCTACTGACAGCTAAAGGGCAAACAGATCCAGGAAATTATACGTCTAGTATTTTTGGATTAGATAAACGTCGCTTTTATATTCCGACAACACAAAAAAACAAGGACATCGATTGATGTCCTTGTTTTTTTGGCTCTATACTTTTTGATGTTGGTGGATGACACCAGCATCTTTTTTATTTTGAAAAACAATAGAAAAGACACCTTGAAATCCTTTAGAATTAATTTGACGAACCAATCCAAAAGGAG
>NZ_JBSMXK010000025.1:0-22132 GCF_053761865.1 Enterococcus bulliens | reverse complement strand
ATCTTGATTCCTCCTTTTGGATTGGTTCGTCAAATTAATTCTAAAGGATTTCAAGGTGTCTTTTCTATTGTTTTTCAAAATAAAAAAGATGCTGGTGTCATCCACCAACATCAAAAAGTATAGAGCCTTAAAAAGCAGAAAGGAAACTTTCTGCTTTTTTTCGTATTTTTGACTTATCAGAAAAGAAAATGTGATAGAATGATTAAAAAGTTTTCATCTTAAGGAGTGTCCATATGAGTAAAAGTTATACTGTAGCCGTTGTGGGAGCGACTGGTGCTGTCGGAACACAAATGATCCAAATGTTAGAATTATCAATTTTACCAATCAAAGAAGTTGTTTTATTAGCATCAAAACGTTCAGCAGGTCAAACAAGAACCTTTCGCGGTGAAGAATTGACGATTCAAGAATTAGTAGCTGAATCATTTACCGGTGTCGATCTTGCATTGTTTAGTGCTGGTGGGGGGATTTCAAAACAATTTGCTCCTGAAGCAGTCAAACGCGGAGCAGTTGTCGTTGACAATACCAGTTTCTTTAGAATGGATCCAAATGTCCCGTTAGTTGTTCCAGAAGTCAATGCGCACGCACTTTCTACACATAATGGAATCATTGCCAATCCAAACTGTTCAACGATCCAGATGATGGTTGCGCTAGAGCCGATCCGTCAACAAGTTGGATTAAAACGGATTATCGTATCGACTTATCAAGCAGTCTCTGGTGCTGGTGCAAGAGCGATCGAAGAATTAAAAACACAGGCGCAATCTTATTTAAATGAAGAACCTGTCGAACAGTGGCAAACAACTATCTTACCAAGCGGTGGGGATAAAAAACATTACCCAATCGCCTTCAATGCGTTACCACAAATCGATGTCTTTACAGACAATGATTATACGTATGAAGAGATGAAAATGGTCAATGAAACGAAAAAAATCATGGAAGATGACACGATCCAAGTGGTTGCGACTTGTGTCCGAATTCCAGTAGTGAAGGGACATTCAGAATCCGTTTATATTGAAACAGATGTTGTAGCGGATGTTTCAGACGTTCGTCAGTGGTTGACAGATGCACCTGGTGTTATCGTGCAAGATGATCCAAGTCAACAATTGTATCCACAAGCCATCTTTTCAGCTGACCAAACAGAAACGTTTGTCGGACGGATCAGAAAAGATCTAGATGTTAAAAATGGCCTCCATCTTTGGGTCGTATCAGACAACTTATTAAAGGGTGCTGCAGCCAATAGCGTGCAAATCGCTGAAGCACTACACGAGATGGATTTAGTTCATGTCCCTTAAATTTTTTAGAAAAGTGTCGGGAAAACCGCGCTTTTCTTTTTTTTGTTGTATAATGGATGTGATAGACTCATGGGACCAAGTTGAACATGAAGTAGATAAAATAGATAGAAGAGGTGAACTTTTTTGAGTGAAATCAAAATCATCCCGCTAAGTGGTGTCCGTGAGAACGGGAAAAATTTATACATTGCGGAAGTGGAAAACGATATTTTTGTACTGGATTGTGGATTACGTTATCCAGAAAATGAATTACTTGGAATCGATACGGTGATTCCTGACTTTACGTATCTTGAAGAAAATCGTGACCGTGTGGCTGGAGTCTTTTTAACTCATGGACATGCAGATGCGATCGGCGCATTGCCGTATTTACTAGAACGCGTACCAGTACCGGTGTTTGGGACTGAATTAACGATCGAATTAGCAAAATTGATCGTCCATCGACAAGTCGCAACAAAAAAATTCAAAGACTTTCATGTGATCGATGCGCACACAGAAATCGATTTTGGCAGTATGGTGATCAGTTTCTTTAAAACAACACATTCGATTCCAGATTCAGTTGGGATCAGTTTAAAGACTAAAGAAGGCTCAATCGTATATACGGGAGATTTCAAATTTGACCAAGCAGCGTTACCGATGTATCAAACGGATTTTGCACGTTTAGCAGAAATTGGTCGTGACCATGTCTTGGCTTTATTAAGTACATCAAGCAATGCTGAAAATCCAATGCAAGTCGCTTCAGAAGCGCAAATTGCAGAAGAAGTCTACGATACGATCAAGTATTGGGAAGGTCGAATCATTGTTGCTTGTGTCGCTAGTAATTTACAGAGGGTCCAACAAGTATTAGACGCAGCTGCAAAATCTAATCGCAAAGTTGTGCTGACTGGTCAAGATTTTGGAAAGATCATTCGAACAGCAATCAAACTGAATCGTCTGCACGTTCCTGAAGAGGACATCTTTGTAACACAAAAAGAAATGAAACAATATGCACCAGAGCAGTTGTTGATCTTAGAAACTGGTCGGATGGGCGAACCGATCAAGGCCTTGCAAAAAATGGCCAATAGCACTCATCGTACGTTACGTATCACAGAAGGCGATTTAGTCTTTATTACAACAACACCAACGATCGCGATGGAAACCATCGTTGCGAAAACGGAAGATATGATCTATCGCTCAGGTGCTACGGTGAAAAATATTTCTGAGAATTTCCGTGTATCGGGTCACGCCAATCCAAGTGACCTACAATTGTTGTTGAATCTGTTAAAACCAGACTATTTAATTCCCGTACAAGGAGAATACCGTCAAATGATCGCCCATAAAGAGGTGGCCATGGCTGTCGGTATCAAAGAGTCGCATATTTTCTTACCGGCTAAAGGTGATATTTTAGAATACAATCATCATGAGATGCGTCTAGCAGGCTCGATTCCTTCTGAAAATATCATGATTGACGGTATCGGAGTGGGCGATATCGGAAACATCGTGTTACGCGATCGCAAAGTATTGTCTGAAGATGGCATCTTCATTGCAGTAGTCACGATTAACCGTCGTGAAAAGAAAATCGTTTCTGAGCCACAAATCACATCTAGAGGATTTGTCTATGTCAAAGCAAGTCGCGATTTGATTCGTGAAAGTGCTGAAATGGTTGAAACGATTGTTGAAAAGCATCTACATGATGAGGAGTTTGAATGGAGTAAGTTGAAACAAGATATTCGTGATCAACTAAGCCGTTATTTATTTGAGCAAACAAAACGTCGTCCAGTTATCTTACCTGTTATTATGGAAGCGAGCGGGCGAAATCGACGTAAATAGAACCAAAAGATCGTCTAATTAGGCGGTCTTTTTCGTTGCAATGGATCTTGTTGTTCGAAAAATTAAATATCTGTTATAATCTAGACAATTAACTGTAGCAAAAATGGAGGGAAAAACATCATGAACATTACTTATTTAGGACATTCAGCTTTAGCGATTACTTTAAATGATGGGACCAACTTGATTGTTGATCCTTTTATCAGCGGCAATCCATTAGTCGACGTCGAATTAGATACTTTGCATCCTGACTATATTTTATTGACTCATGGCCATTATGACCATATCGGCGATGCAGTAGAATTGGCAAACGTAAATAACGCTACGATTGTTGGCATGATGGAATTGATGAAGTACATGAAACAAAAAGGCGTTCAACAGACGCACGGTTTGAACTTAGGTGGCGGTCATGATTTTGATTTTGGTCGCATCCAACTAACACCAGCCTTGCATAGTTCTGGACTTGAAGAAGAGGGACAACTGATTTATTTAGGTGAAGCAGCTGGGATTTTGATCAAAGCAGATGGCAAGACGATCTATCATGCTGGTGATACTGCGGATTTTAGTGATTTGGCTTTGATCGGGGAACAACATGAGATCGATTGCGCCTTTTTACCGATTGGGGACAATTTTACCATGGGACCAAAAGAAGCTGCTCGGGCTGCTAAAAGACTACAAGCAAAACGTGTAGTGCCGATTCATTACAATACGTTTCCTGCGATCAAACAAGATCCAGAAGCCTTCGTAGCACAATTAGAAGCACAAAATGGCTATGTAATGCAAATTGGTGAAACGATCGAGGTGTCCTGATGTCGACTAAACATGACTTGATTTTAACGCATATCGAAAGTCTGCCTGTAGGTGAACGTATTTCCGTTCGTCGGATTGCTAAAGATCTATCAGTCAGTGAGGGAACGGCTTATCGCGCAATTAAAGATGCTGAAAATATTGGGTTAGTCTCCACGATCCAACGTGTCGGTACGATTCGGATCGAACGTAAATTAAAGAAAAATATCGAACGCTTGACCTTTGAAGAAGTGGTTCAAATCACGGAAGCTGATATTATCGGTGGGGTAGCGGGTCTTGAAAAACATTTAAATAAATTTGTTATCGGAGCGATGCAAGTCGATGCGATGAAGCGTTACGTGACAAAAGGATCACTGATGATTGTGGGAAATCGAATCAACGCACAAGAACTAGCATTAAACCAAGGTGCAGCTGTACTGATTACGGGAGGATTTGATACCACACCTGAAATCGCACGTTTAGCAGATGAACAAGCATTACCAGTTTTACGTACGACATACGATACATTTACTGTAGCGACGATGATCAATCGAGCGTTGAGCGATCAAATGATCAAAAAAGAAATCTTATTGGTTAGTGATATTTATATGCCATTAGAAAAGACGCAGTATCTATCGGTTCAAGATACAGTGGAAGAGTATCACCAGTTGTCACAAGATGGCCATCACTCACGCTTTCCAGTCGTCAATAAAAATATGCGTGTCGTAGGGATTGTGACAGCCAAAGATATTTTAGGAAAAAATCCCCACCAATCCATTGAGCGCTTGATGACCAAAGAACCAAGAATCGTCAAAAAAGAAATGAGTGTAGCTTCTGTCAGTCACCAAATGATTTGGGATGGCTTAGAAGTGATGCCAGTTGTGGCTGACGACTTTACATTACTAGGGATCGTGACGCGGCAAGATATTATGAAAGCGATGCAGTTGATCCAAAGGCAACCGCAAGTTTCAGATACGATCTCAGATCAGATCAATGGTCAGATCCAAGTGGTTGAAATCGATAGTGACAATAAACGGTATGATCAGCCTGAATTTCGGTTTACCGTGACGCCTCAGATGGTTGATGAGATGGGGACGATCTCATTTGGTGTCTTAAGTGAGATCATTGCCAATGCAGCAAAACGTACGATGAAGGCGAATCAACGGAAAAATATTTGGATCGAACAAGTGAACTTGCATTATTTCCGTTTGATCCAACTAGAAAGTGAATTTGTATTGCGACCACAAATTTTAGATCTAGGCCGACGTTCAGCCAAGATCGATATGGAAATCGAAATTGAAAACTCGCTTGTCGCAAAAGCGATGGTCGTCTGCCAAGTGATGGAGCGACCATAAGAAAGGAAGTTGTATGAAACAAGAACAGATTTTAAACCAAATTCAAGCATACGATACCATCATTATCCATCGTCATATGCGACCAGATCCTGATGCGATCGGTTCACAAGTGGGCTTAGCAGAGATTTTGCGCGCCTCTTTTCCAAATAAAACGATTTATCAAGTCGGTGGTCCAGTAGGAGACCTTGATTTTTTGGCAACGATGGATGAGGTGAGTGATGAACAGTATCAAGAAGCGCTGGTGATTGTAACGGATACCGCAAATGCGCCACGCATTAGTGACGATCGTTATGATTTAGGAAAAAAACTAATCAAAATCGATCATCACCCAAATGACGAACCTTATGGTGATCTGATATGGGTAGATCCCAAAGCAAGTAGCTGTAGTGAAATGATCGCATCGTATTGTTTTGCGCATGACGAATTGCAGATGACAGATAACGCGGCTCGCTTATTGTATGCTGGGATCGTTGGAGATACTGGACGCTTTTTGTATCCAGCTACGACCGAAGCCACATTTGCGATTGCTGGAAAACTACGCTGTTATGACTTTGATGCATCAAAGATCAACCGTATTTTGCAACAAGTTCCACTGAAAGTTGCGCGTCTTTCTGGTTATGTCTATTCGAATTTAGAAGTCGATCAAACTGGTGCAGCAAAAGTTATTTTAACAAAAGAATTGTTGGAAACCTATCATGTAAGCGATGGTGAGACATCTGGACTTGTGCCTTTACCAGGAGATGTCGAAGAAGTGTTGGCTTGGGCATTGTTTGTCGAACAGCCAGAAGGGTATTATCGCGTACGTATTCGGTCTAAAGGGCCTGTAATCAATGAGATTGCAAAACGTCATCATGGTGGTGGACATCCGCTTGCTAGTGGAGCGAATGCCAAAGATGAAGCTGAGGTCGCTGAAATCTATGGAGAAATTCTAGTAGCATGCACACAGTATCGTAAAGCAGATAAGTAAGGATGTGAACGACAGTGATGAGAAAAAGATGGTGGATTCGCTCGTGTATGGTCGTGTACTTGCTAGTTGTTTCCTATTACTATCTAGAGCGACTGCCGATTCGTTTTTTATTAATTGATAGCATGCTTGCCTATGTACCGCTTGAAATTTATTTTTGGATCAACTGGGCGCAACATAAAAAAAGCAAGGTAGTATTATTTTTACTGTATGTATTGTTTTTACCGAATAATGCTTATTTACTAACGGATTTGATTCATTTAAGTCGGATCGAATTTTATCAGACGTCTAATGTCGTCATGACAGATGCTGTTGGGATTTGGGCGATGTACTTTTTAGTCGTGGCAGGGATATTTAGTTTAGTGGCACTGGGATTTCGCAGTATTTGCGGAATTTTTGCGCGCTTGAGCAGACGGTATCACTTGTCACGTCGTCATCAAAAAGGTTATTTACTCGTGATGTTTTTATTGACGAGTGTTGGCGTGTTTTTAGGTCGATTTATTCGCTTGAATAGTGTGACTTTTTTTTCACATCCAATCCAAGTATTACACACCTTAAAAGAATTATTGACTATCCGCGCCTTGTTTTTTGTCGTGATGTTTACATGTCTACAAGTGATTCTTTATTATTGGATGGCCTATCAAAGAAAAACCAGCGAAGTCGATTGACTTTGCTGGTTTTTTTGATTTATTTACGTAAATCGTCTAAGAATTCTGTTTTAGCTGTAGTTTTTTCATCTTTCATCTTGATGATTTTTGCAGGTGATCCGGCCACGACCGCACCAGATGGAACATCTTCGGTTACGATAGCGCCGGCGGCCACGACGGCCCCTTCACCGATCCGTACGCCTTCTAATACAACAGCATTCGCTCCGACTAATACATGATCTTCGACGATCACGGGGTTTGCTGAAGGTGGCTCCAGAACACCGGCCAAGACGGCTCCGGCTCCGATATGTGCGCGTTTTCCGACTGTAGCACGTGCGCCTAAGATAGCCCCCATGTCGATCATCGTTTCTTCACCGATCACCGCACCGATATTGATGACTGCTCCCATCATGATCACGGCATTTTTTCCAATGATTGCTTGGTCACGGATAAACGCACCAGGTTCGATTCGTGCATCGACTTTGGTAATATCTAGCATGGGAACAGCTGAATTGCGACGGTCGTTTTCTAAGTAATAGTCCGTAATCTCAGCTTCATGTTCAGCTAAGAAGCTCTCGATATCTTCAGCATCGCCGATCGCTAAGTGAAATGCATCTTCACCGAATAATTGAAGATTACTTGGTTTTTCAGTAAGGGTTAATACTCCGGAAATATAGGCTTTAACCGGTGTTTTTTTTGTAGATTGTTGGATAAATTTGGCTAATGCATACGCATCTGTAAATTGTAAATCTGACATAAAGTCACCTCTTTAATTAATTTTTGGTAATTAGTTCTGCCATCGAGTAGCGACCAGGAGCTTGCGTCGCTAAAAATTGTGCAGCTTTGATAGCACCGTTGGCAAAAATATCTCGTGATAATGCGGTATGTTTCAATTCGATCAATTCGTCAAGTCCAGCATATAATACAGTATGTTCACCAGGGATCGTTCCTCCACGGACTGCATGGATTCCTAATTCTGTACGAGGGTTCTCATTTTCGTTACCTGATCGGCCGTAAACATAGGTCTTTTTCTGACGACACGTTTCATTGATCGAGTCAGCTAGTAGTAAAGCTGTTCCGCTAGGCGCATCTTTTTTTTGATTATGATGTTTTTCGATGATCTCAATATCAAAATCCGCTTCTAATGTAGGAGTGATCGTTTTTAATGCTTGGATCAAGACATTGATTCCTAAAGACATATTGGCTGAATAAAAAACCGGAATGTCAGTTGCTGCTTGATCAAGTAAGGCGAAATGATCTTCTGATAGACCGGTCGTTGCGACGACGATCGGTAATTTTTTTTGAACACTTGTCGCTAATAATGTCTCGACATTACTATAATGAGAAAAATCAATAATAACATCCGCTTGTTCATTGACTTCTTCTAATGAGTTGTAGAGTGGAAAGGGAGTGTCCGCTTGATGGCGATCGATCCCGGCCACGATCTGTAGCTGTTCATGTTGTGATACGATCTCTTGGATCACACGACCCATTCGACCATTGGCACCACTTAAAATAATCGATAACATGTACGTCCTCCTATAAAATGTTGTAAGCAGTCATTTCTTTTTGTAAACGTTCGATTGTCGTTTTTTCTGGTGGACCAAGTGGCAAACGATACGTCATTTGGCATTTATCCATCAATGCGACAGCTGCTTTGACTGGTACGGGATTGACTTCAGCAAATAGCGCATCGATCAGTGGTTTTTGTGCCAGTTGCATATCTTTTGCTTTCGTTAGGTCGCCATCTAGATAAGCATGGACCATTTCTGACGTTTGGGCAGGTGCAACATTGCTGATTGTAGAAATTACACCTTTTCCGCCAACGGATAGGAAAGGTAAGACTTGATCATCATTTCCTGAATAAAGCGCAAAGTGTTCATCGACTTCACGTGCGATAGACACGACTTGGGAGATATCGCTACTGGCTTCTTTGATCCCAACAATATTTGGGATCTTTTTCAATTCTTTAACTGCATCGACATCCAAGTTCATCCCGGTGCGTGAATGAACAGAGTAAAGTAAAATCGGTAGCTCAACACTTTCCGCAATGGCTTTATAATGCGCTACTAAACTCGTTTTTGTCGCTTTATTGTAATAAGGAGTAACAACTAATAAACCGTCAGCACCTACGCGTTGCGCTTCTTTTGACAGATGGATTCCGTGTTGTGTGTTATTTGAACCCGTCCCACCAATGACTGGTACTCGACCATTTGCTTGTTTTACTACTGCCTCGATGACTGCGATATGTTCTTCATCAATTAATGTCGACGCTTCACCTGTCGTTCCACAGGCGACGATTGCATCGATTCCTGATTGGATTTGCCATTCGACTAATTCAGTTAAACTCTTATAATCAACGCTTCCGTCTTCACACATGGGGGTGATCAGTGCGACAGCCGCACCTTCGAAAATTGTCATATGTACACATCCTATTCCACTCTTTATTGTTATTTTCCATTTTTGTATAAAAAATCAAAAATAATGATAGATTATTGGAATTATAACCTGTATTATGAGAAAATATCAATGATTAAACGAAAAAACAACGAGAATACTATGAGAAATTCGGATTTAAGGAGAAAATAGATGAAAATTAGCCCAGAAGTTCAAGCGTTAGCTCCGATGATTCAACATTGGCGTCGCGAATTACACCAAATTCCTGAATTAGGACTCAAAGAATATCAAACAAGTGCTTATTTGAAAAAACAGCTTATTGAAATGGGCGTAACAGAAATTCACACGCGACTAGATACAGCATTAGTTGCCGTATTCCGCTCAGAAAAACCTGGAAAAACGCTAGCCTTTCGGACGGATATCGATGCATTACCAGTAACAGAAGAAACTGGAGCTGAATTTGCATCAAAAACACCAGGGAAAATGCATGCATGTGGTCACGATGGCCACATGGCGACGATGTTAGGATTTGCCAAGTATTTGACCTTGCATCCTGAAGCGATCAAAGGGACGATCGTTTTGGTGTTCCAGCCCGCTGAAGAAGGACCTGGTGGCGCCCAATTGTTGATTGAAGACGATGTATTGACAGAATTTGGCGTAGAACAAATCGTAGGACTACATGTCTTTCCTGAATTTGAAGAAGGAGTCATTGCGTGCAAACCTCATGCGATGATGGCTCGTAATGGTGAAATCCAATTGATTGTCAAAGGACAAAGCGCACACGGTGCACAACCGCAACAAGGTGCAGATGCAATCTTAGCAACTTCTGCAATCATTCAAGGGATCCATACGATTCTTGCACGCAATGTAAGTCCGATGGAAGCTGGTGTTATCACATTTGGCAAGATTACAGGTGGGGAAGCGATGAATATCATCCCTGGGAAAGTCGTCGTAGAAGGGACGATGCGTGCGTTTAGCGATAGCGTCTATGACCAAATGACGACACGGATCACACAACTAGCGACCCAAATCGCCTTAGGATATGGGTGTGAATGTGAAGTGATCTTTAATCATATGTATCGAGTAGTCGATAACGATGAGGCAATGGTAGAAGCCTTAAAATCAGTGGCTAAAGAAGCGTATCGCGAAACACCACCGTATATGTTAGCTGAAGATTTTTCGATGTATCAAACCCAAATTCCAGGATTATTCTTTTTTGTCGGCATTCGCAATGAAGAATTAGGATATACGTGGCCATTACATAGTGGCAAAATGAATTTTAATGAAGAAAATCTATTAGGTGGCGTCGAGTGTTATGTCGGCTTGATTGCTGCATTAAATCAATGAGGAGTAAACTTATGAGCGAACATTTTATTTTTGATGGCTGTGATACAGTCGAATTAGCCAAAACTTATCAAACCCCATTATACGTTTTTTCTGAAACAAAAATCATTGAAGCGTGTCGTGAATTACGTGAAGATTTTGTGGAAAAATATGAGCGAGTCCGTGTAGCTTATGCATCAAAAGCCTTTAATACATTGGCGATGTTACGATTAGTCGAGCGCGAGGGCTTATGTCTAGATGTCGTGAGCGGCGGGGAATTGTATACTGCGATCAAAGCAGACTTTGAAGCAGAAAAAATTGAATTCAATGGAAATAACAAATCGATCGAAGAGTTAGAAATGGCATTAGATTATGGCGTCGGTCGGATTATTGTAGATGGGTTACAAGAATTACAGTTGATCCAAGCCTTATGTAAAGAAAAACAAAAAACCGCAAAGATCTTATTTCGAATCACACCAGAAATCAGTGTTCATACACATGAATATATCTCAACTGGCCAAAAAGATTCCAAATTTGGGATTCCACTAGATGAAACGATTTTACTGCCCTTGATCAAAGAAGCTATCGATGCGCCAGAGATCGATTTTTACGGTATCCATTTTCATATTGGTAGCCAACTTGCTGAAAATCAAACGCATTTAGCTGCGGCACAAGTCGCGCTTGATTTAGTGAAAAAAATCCATGATACACTAGGCTATACGGTAAAAGAATTGAATTACGGTGGGGGATTTGGCGTACGCTATACAAAAGACGATATTCGGCAGCCGTTTTCTTACTTTTTACATCCATTGATGGAAAAAACGATTGCCTTTTGTCAGCAACACAACTTATATCGTCCAACGATCGTAATCGAACCCGGTCGCAGCATCGTAGCTGAAGCAGGCATTAGTTTGCATACGATCGGTGCAATTAAGACTCTTCCAGGAATTCGGACTTATGCTTCGATTGATGGTGGGATGACAGATAACATTAGACCAGGTCTGTATCATGCACAATACGAAGGTTGTATTGCCAATAAATACCAACAACCAGCAAGTGAAGTGGTGACGATTTCAGGGAAAATCTGTGAAAGTACGGATATCTTGATGAAAGACGTCCAGTTACCACCAGTTGAGACAGGAGATATTTTTGCGACATTTACTACTGGTGCTTACGGGTACTCTATGGCAAGCAACTACAATAAAATTCAGATTCCAGCAGCAGTATTTGTCAAAGAAGGTCGAGCTGCACTTGTAGTCGAACGTCAAAGTTATGCACAAGTGATCCAAAATGAGCGCATCCCGAGCCATTTACAATAAGGAGGATAAGATGAACATCCCATTTGAGAAATATCAAGGTACCGGTAATGATTTCATTATTTTAAATAATATTGATTTAGGATATACCTATGAACAACTAGTAGCAATCACAAAACAAGTTTGTCAACGTCGTGTGTCTGTAGGATCTGACGCGGTGATGGTTGTCGATCACGCACAACACGGTGGCGATTTTCGCATGATCTTTTTTAATGCAGATGGAACAGAAGCGGAGATGTGTGGGAATGGAGCACGTTGTTTGGCGCGCTACGCTTATGAACATCGATTAGCGAAAGCTACTATGGTCATTGAAACGGTCGCCGGTGATGTGCCCGCTATTCGGATCGATGAGCGAACGTATCAAGTACAGTTGAATACAGCAACAAAAGAAGTCTACGATTGGGAGATTCCTGAAGTGTCAGAGCTTTCGTATGTCGAATTAGGAAATCCCGGACTTCCGCATGTAATTGTCGAGTTTGATCGATTACAAGATACACCATTAGAAGAGTTACTTCCGCTTGCACAAACATTACGTCACTGGTCACGACTAGAAAAAGGGACAAATGTGAATTTTTATCAACAATTGGCAAATGGCAATGTTTTGATTCGTACCTTTGAGCGCGGTGTAGAAGGCTTTACGCTAGCTTGTGGTACAGGATCAGGTGCTACGGCACTAACGTTGATCAAGCGTAAAAAAGTAAAAGGAATCGTGACTTTAGAAACACTAGGTGGATTGTTGCAAGTAGAAGTGTTAGGCGATGAGCTCTTTTTACGTGGTGAAACAACACGAGTCGTTTCAGGTGATATTTGTGATGAAGATCTAAATGTCTAAAAATTTCCTTAGGTAGTCTGAAAACGTACGCGAAATAGTCAAGTCATGCTAAAATAAAGAAAACAAATAAGGAGAGAGATACCATGATTTATTGGTTAGACAATTGGTTTACACTATCTTTAGTCTTTATTGGGATGGCGATTTCGCTGGCTTCGTCCGCCTATGTCAATAGTACGTTTCGTAAATATGATAAGATCAAAAGCCAGCATCAAGTTACTGGAACAGACGCTGCCGAGTATATCTTGCAAAATCAACAGATTCATAAAGTCGGTGTCCAAAGTATTGCCGGCGATTTGACAGATAATTACAATTCAGGAAATAAAATACTCAGTTTATCTAAATCGACTGCACGATCGACCTCAGTCGCAGCAATCGGGGTTGCCGCACATGAATGTGGACATGCAGTTCAAGATGCAGTAGATTACAAACCGATGCGAATTCGAGCAGCAATCGTACCAGCCGCTAACTTAGGATCGACGATATCGATTCCGATGATCATGTTCGGCTTGATTTTTAGTTTTCCTTTATTGATCAATTTAGGGATCGTTGCTTTTTCGATGGCCTTTTTATTTCAAGTGGTGACGTTGCCTGTCGAGTTTGATGCTTCAAGACGTGCCTTGAAAATTTTAGGTGAAGGTGGCTTGTTGACTAAAGAAGAATTGCCGATGGCACGTAAAGTGTTGTTTGCTGCCGCATTGACGTACGTCGCAGCAGCGATCACAACCCTACTGCAATTGATTCGTTTGATTATGATCGCAAACAACCGTCGCAACTGATCGAAATAGTAGGGCTTTTTTGTTATTCGTGTTATGATTGAGATAGAAATAAGCGCAAAAACAGAGAGGATGAACAAGATGAAAGCAGCAACTAAAGTATCTTTAGGCTTAGGGCTTGTGGCAATCGCTGGGGTAGCTACTGCAGCAATTGCTTCAGAAAAACTACTAACGAAAGGTCGTTATATGACCAATCGGTGCAAAGTGAAAAAATTTGTTTCAGATAAATTTGGCGGTAATGAAACATTATTGAATGTTGTCGACAAATTAGACGATGAAGAATTAGATTATGTGATGCAATTAAGTAAAAAAGTAAAATCTGGTAAAAAAGAAGCAGCTGCACATGCAGAAGATGCGAAAGAGAAATTACAAGATTTTTTTAATCAAATCTTTTAAGATAACTGAGGTGCAGACATGCACCTCAGTTTTTTAGGTATAGGAGTGTATCAATGGAAAAGAGCAGCACATTAACCCAAACACAAAAAGAGCACTTTATGCAAGAAGCTTTGTTAGAAGCTAAAAAAGCACAACAACTACATGAGGTGCCAATCGGAGCCGTCGTCGTTTTAGATCAAGAAGTCATTGGTCGTGGACACAACTTGCGAGAAACGACACAAAATGCCACGATGCATGCAGAAATGATCGCGATCGCACAAGCTTGTGAAGCGGTCGGGAGCTGGCGTTTAGAAAAAGCGCAGTTATTTGTGACGCTAGAACCTTGTCCAATGTGTGCTGGTGCGACGATGCTGGCTCGAGTAGAAGAGATCTATTTTGGCGCATTTGATCCTAAAGGCGGTGCTAGTGGTAGTTTATTAAATTTATCGATAGACGAACGGTTCAATCACTGGAGCTATGTGGAAGCAGGGATTTTAGGTGAAACGTGTAGTGCATTATTGACTGACTTTTTTCGAGAATTACGGCAACGTAAAAAAAAGCTAAAAAAGACTAGTAATTCGATAGAGCTTCCGTTATAATAAGTAGTGCCGAAAGGCTAGGACAATGGAGGCCTTGTGAATTGTGTCAGGTCTGGAAGGAAGCAGCACTAAGCAGGTGTCTTCATGTGTCTGATTACATAACGAAAAACTGGGAGCAATCATCCGATTGTTCTCAGTTTTTTTATTCTTTTGACTTTGCGAGGAACATGTGACAAAATTTAGGCAGTATGAATTAGAAAGTAGGCGAAGAACATGCCTGATAAATTAAGGATTATCCATACCAATGATCTTCATTCTCACTTTGAGAATTGGCCTAAAATAAAACGATTCATTCAAAAAAAACAAGAAACACAAGCAAACGAAGCCGTTTTGATAGTTGACTTAGGTGATTTTTTAGATCGGTGGCACCCTTTAACCGAAGCGACTGATGGAAAAGCCAATATTGAGTTGATGAATGAGATACACTATGATGCGGTCACTTTGGGAAATAATGAGGGGATTGGCAATAGTCACGATGTGTTAGATCATTTATACGATCAAGCTAATTTTCCAGTCGTATTAGCAAATTTGATCGATCAGCAGACAAAAAAACGACCAAGTTGGGTCAAACCTTATTTGACGATCCCAACGAATATTGGGATCACTGTTGGTGTAATCGGGGTGACTGCGCCGTTTCCATTGACGTATCAGCCAAATGGTTGGGACGTACTTGATCCAATCGAAACATTGAGAAAATGTATTCCCGAAATTTCAGAACAAGCTGACTATGTTGTGTTATTGAGTCATTTAGGGATTGAAGCAGATGATCAGATTGCACACGAATTTGAGCAAATCGATCTGATTTTGGGTTCTCATACCCATCACTTATTTAAAGAAGGAAAAAAGATCAAACAGACACAACTAGCCGCGGCAGGAAAATTTGGCTATTATGTAGGTGAAGTTGAGGTCACATTTGCTGATAACAAGCAAAAATTATCTTCTAAGGCGACCACGTTTTTAACGGAATCACTTGTAGAACAATCAGAAGATCAAATCCAGATCAACTCTTGGTTTGACCAAGGCGTTCAATTGCTTGAACAAGAGGTGGTTGCTGATTTACCGTTTCCATTAACTCGTGAAAAAGGCGAGCATCTCATTTATCCATATGCACTACAAGCAATGGCACAGCGTGGTGATACGGCGATCAGTTTAGTCAATTCAGGGTTGTTTTTGGACGATTTACCTCAAGGGGTGATTACAAAAGCTGATCTTCACCGCATTCTGCCTCATCCAATGCGTTTGATTCGTGTCACATTACGCGGAAGTGATGTGGTCCGTCTTGTCCGTGAAATCGAGAAAAATCGTTTGTTTTTAAAACACTATCCAATCAAAGGTATGGGCTTTCGTGGCAAACTGTTTGGTGAGGTTCACTATTTAGGGCTTGATTATGATGCGAATACACAAGAAGGATCGATCGATCAACACCCAATCGATCCTAATAAACGTTATACACTGACTACGGTAGATCATTTTATGTTCATTCCGTTTTTTCCAACGATTGAATTGGCAGGTGAAGTGACCTTTTTATTCCCTGAATTTTTACGTACTGTAGTTGCCAATGGGTTATCGTGCTATTTTCCAATCGACAAAAGCTAAAGAGGTGAGAGAATGTCAGAAGAAAATCAATTAACAGAAGAATTAACAGCGATTTTAGAAGAAATTATTGAAGAGCCAGTTGAAGAACAAAAAACAGCTAAAGGAACGACCTTTGAACGTGTCAATGAAACGGATATTTTATTATCCGGCAGATTATATCGCGTCGTAGTTGATTACCGTGAAGCATTTGATTTAGAAAAAGCAGCCAATCGTTATAGTGAAGTGCTATCGCGATATGATTTTATCGTCGGAGATTGGGGATATGACCAATTGCGCTTAAAAGGCTTTTTCGACACAAACAATAAGCGGGCACTTCCAGATCAACGAATCGATACACTAGAAGATTATTTGTATGAATATTGTAATTTTGGTTGTGCCTATTTTGTGTTAGAGCGAGTTGGCCGTCGCAAACATAAAACCAATACGAAAAAAACAAAGAAAAAACAAACAAAAAATCAAGCGCATGTTGCTGAAAAAAAAGCTCCTGTCAAAAAAACAACAAAAACCAAAACGACGACTAAGGCGCAAGTGAGAACGAAAACAACGACATCTGAAAAAACGAATACGAAAAAATTTACGATTCGGAAAAGAGAGGAGTAGCATATGCGATATAAAGGGTATTTAATCGATTTAGATGGGACGATTTATTTAGGGAAAGAGCCGATTTCAGCTGGCAAGCGATTTATTGAACGGTTGCAAGCAACGAATACACCATTCTTATTTGTCACAAACAATACAACCAAAACTCCAGAAACTGTTGCAGCTCGATTAGCAAATGAATTTGATATCCACGTAGCGAGTGATTTGGTTTATACTGCAACTTTAGCGACGATCGATTTTATGAACGAACGAGACAAACCTAAAACAGCATACGTCATTGGAGAATCTGGTTTAAAAGAAGCGATTATAAAAGCCGGATATGCAATAGAAGAAAAGACCCCTTCTTTTGTCGTCGTCGGATTAGACGCGCAAGTGACGTATGCTCAACTAGCTACTGCTGTATTGGCGATCCAAAATGGGGCAGTCTTCATTGGAACCAATCCTGATAAAAATATTCCGACTGAACAAGGCTTAATGCCAGGAGCAGGCGCATTGATTTCGTTTGTAGAAACGGCGACACAAACCAAACCGATCTTTATTGGAAAACCAGAAGCCATCATTATGGAAAAAGCTTTGGCTCGATTAGGTTGTCTCCCAAGTGAAGCATTGATGGTAGGCGATAATTATGAAACCGATATTCGAGCAGGTTTAGACAATGGAGTGGACACGTTGCTTGTTTTATCTGGATTCACACCAAAAGCAGCTGTGCCAACCTTGCCTTTAGCACCTACCTATGTAATGGATTCATTAGACGAGTGGAACGTGTGATGAATCGTGTAGTACGGTTTTTTCAGTGGGTTTCCTTGTATTTGACGTTGGTATCGACTGCGATTTTAATTACGATCAATAGCACATGGTTGTATCGAATCACAATCGACCGTGAACACTTGACGACTGTCACGACACTCTCTAAAGCTGAATTGCTTCAAGAGTATCATCAGTTGTTGGCCTATCTCAATTTCCCATGGGTACGCACCCTGTCGCTTGCTTCTTTTCCAATGTCTGAAAGTGGCTTGCAACATTTTGTTGATGTGAAGCAACTCTTTTTTGTGAATCATCTTGTATTTATTATCACGCTTGTTCCGACGATTTGGTTTGTTTATCAGTTGGTTCGAACGCGTTCTGAATGGCAGTTTATCCGCCCCATGCAAGTTGCGATGGTGATTCCTTTTGTCATTGCTTGTTTGATGGTTGCGGGATTTGATCGCTTTTTTATTACGTTTCACGAACTATTGTTTCGTAATGCCGATTGGGTCTTTGATCCAAGAACCGATCCGATTATCAATGTATTACCAGAGACCTTCTTTTTTGCTTGTTTTGTCTTATTTTTCGTTTGTTTAGAAGGGTTCTTTTTACTCTTTTATCTTTTTGGACGCTGGTCAGTACAGCGAAAACGTTAAAATAGGATGTAACAAAAGTTGGCATCTCTTTAAAAATTAAAAATAAGCCGAGTCATTACTGAAAAATGTGAAAACATTCTCGATAATGATTCGGCTTATTTTTTTGAACTGCTTGCTTTTTTAAGGCTGCTGATGGGCTAATCGACTAGCAGCAGCTGCGGCAATCGCACCTACGATATCGTCTAAAAAGGTGTGGATATGTGGTTGTGTATGATCGTTTAGTTTTGCTAGAATACCAGGTTTGACTTTATCGATGTAGCCATAGTTGGTAAAACCAATCGATCCATAGACATTCACGATGGCAAAGGATAAAATTTCATCGATACCATATAGCCCTTCATCTTGCGCGATGATGTCTTGTAAAGGAGCCATCAATTGTTTGTTTTCAGCGAATATATCAAGTTGGATTCCTGTTAAGATGGCATTTTGGACTTCACGTTTACTTAAAACAGCATCTACGCTTAACATGCACACTTCTAAGGATAGATCATTAATATAAGCTTCTTGTAAAAAGAAAACGAGTTCAGCGATATCCTTGACGTGGACACCGCGTTCGATTAATAATGCTCTGGCTTTGTCTTCTAATTGACTTTGGGTGATGGTCATTTGTTTCATCCTCTCAAATTTTCGAATCTTTCTTTTCTTCATGGTATACTACTTTTGAAAAACCTTCAAAGAATTGTGGTGAAAAAATGTTACCTTTAGTAGAATTTTGTGAATCAAATATAAATCAGGGCAACCATTTAACTGTGGAGGCATTAGAGTTAAGAGATGATGTTGAAGTAATGACGTATGGTTGTATGAGCGAATGCAGTATTTGTGCACAAGTCTTTTTTTGTATGTTCGAAGGCAAACGGATCAGTGCGGCAACACCTGCAGCGTTATTAGAAAAAATAGAGCAAGCAATTGTTGAATGGCATGCAGAATTTTTATAATACAATAGAGGGCGTGAGAGAAGTCTGTCACATCCTCTAAAAAAAGATAATTGTTGTTCCAGAAAAGACTCTTTAAAAAAATAAGCCGAATCATTACCGAAATAGGTGGACCTATTATCGAAAATGATTCGGCTTATTTTTCGGAGCTATTTACTTTTACTGCAGCCTCATTGTTTTATTTTTGAAATAAACTTGTACTGTGCATTGGCTGCGTTCGATTTTTAGGGTCGATATAATGTAACGCATTATTGACAGCAGTAGGTGCTTCACCAAAGCCAGTGGCAATTAATTTCACTTTTCCGTCATATATGGATACATCACCACAAGCATATACACCAGGAAGTGATGTTTGCATATCAGAAGAGACCGTAATTCCTTGTCGTGTACTATTCATGCCCCAGTTTTTGACATTTAACGAAGAACTAAAACCGTAGTTTACGATCAAATGATCGACTTCAAGTGCAATCGTTTCGTCACCTTTGACCTCTGAAAGTCCAATCGATTCCAACCGACGATTTCCCGATACGCTTTCTAAAATGTATGGTGTAAGCAGATGGACGTTAGACTTCATCAGTTGGGAAACACTATGTTCATGCGCACGAAATTCTTTTCGACGATGGATCAGATAGACGGAAGCTGCGATCGGCTCCAACATTAATGCCCAATCGATCGCTGAATCGCCACCACCGGCAATCGCCACTTTTTTTCCAGCATATTTCATGATATCTGGGACATAATAATCGATACCTAGGTTTTCAAAGTCTTCGGCATTAGGTAAACTTAGTTTTCGAGGTTGGAAAGAACCGTTACCTAAAGCCAAAATGACTGCTTTTGAATAGTGTGTCGTTTTATTCGTTGTAATTTCGATATAGTCTTCTTCTTTAGTAAGTTGAAGGACTTCTTCTTCTAAACAATACGTTTGATTGAACGTTTGGAGTTGTTTTTCTAAATTTTGCACTAATTCGCCAGCTTTGACTTTGGGAAATCCAGGAATATCATAAATATATTTTTCTGGATAAAGTGTCGCAAGCTGCCCTCCTAGTTGAGGTAATGTATCGATAATTTTTGTTTTTGCATTTCGCATTCCAGCATAAAATGCAGCAAACATGCCGACAGGTCCAGCACCAACGATTGTTAAATCGTAAATTTCCATAAAATGGATCAAACTCCTTTCAGTTACAATAATTGGATTATAACAAAGAATTTCATTAGTGGCATTTTTTTCGTTTTCTGATATGATAGAAGCATATTTGAAATTTCAAGGAGGCAACAATTTTGGCACAATTCCCACAGTTACATTTAGCAGAACAAACTGGACCAAAAGCTACAGTTCATACAAACAAAGGAGATATTACGATTCAACTATTTCCTGAACTTGCACCAAAAGCGGTAAAAAACTTTATTGAGTTAGCAAAGAAAGGATTTTATGATGGCGTTATTTTCCATCGTGTTATTCCTGATTTTATGATTCAAGGTGGCGATCCGACTGGAACAGGTATGGGTGGCGAGAGCATTTATGGTGAAAAATTTGAAGATGAGTTTACACCAGAACTATTTAACTTGCGCGGGGCGTTATCAATGGCAAACGCAGGACCAAATACAAATGGTAGCCAATTCTTTGTTGTTAGCAACAAATCTGTTCCTTCAAATATGATGAGTCAAATGGAAAATGCTGGATATCCAGTTGAAGTAGTTGAAGCTTACCAAAATGGTGGTACACCTTGGTTAGACTTCCGTCATACTGTATTTGGCCATGTGATCGACGGTATGGATACTGTTGAAGCAATCGAAGGCGTTCAGCGTGGCCCTCAAGATCGTCCAGTTTACGATGTGGTGATCGAAGGCATAGAAATCAGCGAGTAATCTAAAGTATTTTCTTAATTGAAAAAGTAAACGTCAAATTTTCATCGACGTTTACTTTTTTTTTTCATATTATGCGGTATAATATAAAACGATAACGAGGTGAGACGATGACATATAAAATTGGTCAAGTTGTTAATGGAAAAATAACTGGAATTCAGCCTTATGGTGCATTTGTGGCATTAGATGATCAAACACAAGGGTTGATTCATGTTTCAGAGATTCAATCAGGATTTACTAAAAACATTCACGAAGTATTACAAGTTGGAGACGAAGTAAGAGTACAAGTGATTGATATTGATTTTTATACAAAAAAAATCAGCTTATCAAGACGGACGTTAGAAGAGCAATTCGTACAAGTGCTGAATCGTCGAAAACGATACTTTACCAATAAAAATAAAAAAATTGGATTTTACTCAATCGAGATGACTTTGCCAATCTGGATTGACGAAGCATTAGAAATGTTAGAAGAATAGGAACTAAACCGTAGAGATGGAGTGGATTAGATGTCAGAAAAAATTATTGCCGGTACCATTATGTTAACAATGTCCGATGGAACGAAAAAATTTTTAGTCAATAAATGTCAAAATGAACAACATTTAGTTTCCGCAATTGCCCAGCCAGAAAAGACTGGACTTGCAAGTATCTTAGAACGGTTAAAACAAGAAGTTCAATTGGATGTTACGCATTTAGCCCTATTAGAATTAACTAATGGTGTAATTAAAGGACAAAGCGTACCCTTATTTGTATTTGAAGCAACACAAGAACACGTTGACATGCAATTACCGCTTGATTATGTTTGGGAAGATTTCAAACATTTTCAGCGTATCGTACAAAAATTTAATATTGAAGGTATGCCTTCTTTTTGATAGATAACCTATCAAGAAAAAGAATAACAATTGGAAACTAACTGAAGAACCATTTTTTATTCTATGAAAACGAAAAAAACTATTGACGCATCATATAAAAGTTGATATGATAATCAAGTCGTTAAGATAGTGTAATTTAATTTTTTAAAAAAATTAAAAAAGACTTGACATAATATAACAGCTTATGTTAAGTTATAAAAGTTGCTAAGACGACAGATTAGACCTTTGAAAACTGAACAAAGCAAGCAAACGAACCAATAGTGTAAGGTGTTTCTATTTAGATAGAAGCAAAACAAAACAGCAAGCAGTAATGCGAGCGAAGTCAATTAAGAGCTTAACGATCGTTGATCGTTTCAAATTTTTTTATGAGAGTTTGATCCTGGCTCAGGACGAACGCTGGCGGCGTGCCTAATACA
>NZ_JBSMXK010000024.1:0-22550 GCF_053761865.1 Enterococcus bulliens | reverse complement strand
AGAACGAGAATTTTTATGATGAATCAATTAATCGTCATAAAATAACAAAAAAATCAGAGGAAGCAGATTTCTCTACTTCCTCTGATTTATAAAATTTCTCTTCATCAGTCCTTATTGACAAAGAGCCCAAAAAAGAAGGCCGAAGCCCTCTTTTATTATTTAGCAGCTACGAATAATTCGTTTGCTTTTTCCCAGTTTACAAGCTTCCAAAACGCATCGATGTAATCTGGACGTACATTTTTATAGTTTAGGTAGTAAGCATGTTCCCAAACATCTAAACCTAAAACAGGTGTTTGACCTTCCATTAATGGTGAATCTTGGTTTGCTGTAGACGTTACAACTAATTTACCGTCATTTAAAACTAACCAAGCCCAACCAGAACCGAAACGGCCAGTTGCTGCTTTTTTAAATTCTTCTTTTAACGCGTCTAAAGAACCAAATGTTTCTTCGATCGCTGTTTTTAATTCGCCTACTGGTTCTTCAGTAGCATTTGGTGTCAAGATTTCCCAGAAGAAACTATGGTTCGCATGGCCACCACCATTATTACGTACTGCTGTTTGAATATCACTTGGAATAGCATCCATATCAGCGATTAAATCTTCAACTGATTTTTCTGCTAATTCAGGGTATTTTTCAACCGCTGCATTTAAATTTGTCACGTATGTGTTGTGATGTTTGTCGTGATGTAAATGCATTGTCTCCACATCGATTTGTGGTTCTAGCGCATCATATGCATAAGGTAATTCTGGTAATTCGTAAGCCATAAAGTAATTCCTCCTAATTGTTTGTTAGTACTCCTTAAGAGTAGCAAATAAAATGGGTTTCATCAAAAAATTTGCTCTGTTTTTTTAAACATTTTTTGATTTGAAGACAAACCATTTACTAAATACGTAATTCGCCACGATCACAAAGATTTGCGAAACGATTTTTGCTGCAAGATCTGAGCTATGTAATACACTTAACATCACAAACATCGCCCCCATATCAAACACATAAGACAATGCACGAAAAGCTACAAATAAGAAAGCTTCCTTACTCCATTCATATAACGAATTGGTTTGACTTTTAAAGACCCATTTTTTATTGGTGACAAAGGCAAACAATACCGATAAGATCCAAGCAATCGAGTTGGCGATGGCGTAATGAACACCAAAAACCTCTCGAAAAAAGAAATACACGACTATATTGACGACAGTAGTCAATACACCAAAAATCAAATACGTCAAAATTTCTAGATTAAGTAGTTTATTTTTCATGTTATTCTCCTTTAAATTTACTCAATCAGTATACCAGTCCAACGAATGTTTGACTAGCGCTTGTATTCTTTCTTAGACTTGTTTAGAATGACCAATAGAGTGTAAGTTAAAAGGAGTCGTTTATATGTCCATGTTCCAACTGATTCGTAGTTCATTTTTTCAATTTCAGGCATTAAATCGCGTGAAACAAGTCCCTTTTGGAAAAATTGTCGTGTACCTACTTTGTTTGAGTTTTATTTTTGCGATTCCCATGACCTTTCAAGTCGTCGAAGTCTTTCAAGCGATTCGTGCAGATGGCCAAGAAATCGCCAAAAATTTACCCGATTTTTCGATAAAAGATGGAGAATTGGCAACAGATGACGCAACAAAGGGATTTATTTACCAAACAGATTCGATCATTTTTACCTTCGATCCAGAAAATCAACGCTCACTAACTGAGATCACACAAGAAGATTTGGGAAATTTATTTAATATCGGATTATTAAAAAACGAAGCAGTGCTCGCGATCCCACAAGGTGAGTTTTCATCGACGTTAAGTGCAAATCCTATCGTGATTCCTTATACCAGTGCAATCTTTACTGGGTTTACCGGCACGGCGTTAAAAAATGGTCTCGCACACAATCAAGTTCCTTGGTTTGTCTATGTCATTATCTTTTTAATCGCGATGTATCCTTCCTTCTTGACGTTAGTCGTGACTCTAGTGATCTCAAGCCTAGCATTTTCGATTTTTTTACGTGCTCGTTCACCTCAATGGCGTTTTTTAAATACACTGAAAACGTTGATCGTCTGTTCGACCGTACCGACACTACTTGCGGCAATCATCTTATTTTTAAATATTGATTTTGATACGACCACGTTTATCTTTTTGGCAACATCGTTTCTTTTCATCAATGTGATTCGTCAAGAAAAAAAAGAAAGAGTATAATAAAGAAAGACTAGTTTAGTTGCTAGTCTTTTTTGTTTACTAAAAAGGAGTGTTGATGATGAATATATTACTTAGCCGTGCATTTAAACCTAAATTTATTGATCAGATCAATGATTTAGGGTACACCACTGTTTTTGAAGACGAGCCATTTGATTGGAATGAAGTCGTTGCTACGATCGGTTGGAATAAAGCTTGGGAAACACATTTATTTACTCAAGACAGTCAGTTAGCTTGGGTCCAATCGATTTCTGCTGGCGTGGATACACTACCGCTAGACAGCTTCTTTAAACGTGGTATTTTAGTGTCTAATGCGAGTGGGATACACGCAGAATCAATCAGTGATCATGTACTTGGTGTATTGTTCATGTACACTAGACAGTTATTTCCAGCTGTTTTACAACAAGAAAAACAGCTTTGGGGACTAGATGCACCTCATTTTCGCCCACTTAGCGAGTTAGTCGTAACGATTGTTGGTACGGGTAAAATCGGTACCTTACTTGCTGAGCGTTTGACACAATTTGGTACGACCGTATGGGGAATCAATCGATCTGGTCATTCAAAAACTGGTTTTAGTCAAACGGGTTCTCTAAAGGAGCTTCATACGTTTTCCGCAAAAAGCGATGTCGTCATCAACATCTTACCACTCACAAAACAAACAAATGCTCTATATGATGCAGACTTTTTTGATACCTTGTCCCCTCAATCGGCTTTTCTCAACGTTGGTCGTGGTGAGAGCGTTGTGGAAAGTGATCTGATCCACGCTTTGACTCAAGAACAATTTGCCTTTGCTTCGCTTGATATCACTGCTACAGAGCCACTAGCAAAAGATGATCCGCTGTGGACGACCCCAAATTTAATGATCACTCCCCACATCTCTGGATATACGCCACATTTTGAAACGAAATTTATGGAGATCTTTTTATCCAATCTAGTTGAATTTAAAAAGTCAAAACAGCTAGCAAAAAATCAAGTCGATCTCCAACAAGGATATTAAAAAGAATCTGAGACAGAAGTGAGCAACTCCAAAAAAATAAACCAAATCATTTTCGATAATAGATTCACCTATTTCGGTAATGATTTGGCTTGTTTTTGAAGGAGTTACTTCTAGAACAACGTTTAGATAATTTTTAAAGGCTGTGACAACTGTCACAGCCTTGTTTTTTTATTTGCTTTCGTTAAAATGATACATTGGTTCATCCAATGATTCATCGTAATCGACAGTCAAATCATAACCTTTAAAGAACCAATCATCGCCCTTATCGATGAAAAATAGATACTCATCGTTTATAACTTGGATCATAGTTTCTTCAGGAGTCGCAACTGAAAGTCCAACAGAAAAACCTTCATGTACATCTGTTTTCCCATAAACCTTTCCAAAAAATTGAATCCCCATTCCATTTTCTAAAACGATTTCACGCTTAAACCAATCCATTGCCTTGGGTGTAATTGTTAATTTCATCTTTTCACCTGTACTTTCTATTCATTCAATTTACGATCTAGTAGATCCACGTCATCGGCATTTCCGATCACGAGTAAATTATCATTTTCTAAAACGACCTCATCTGCAGCAGGAGAAACAATGATTTTTGCATTTGGACGTCTGATCGCAACGACCGTCAATCCATATTTTTGCCGGAAATTTAATTTTACCAAACTACAATTGAAAAATTTCGGATTGGTTACACGAATTTCTGCTAATGAAAACTCATCGGATAACTCAATAAAGTCCAAAATATTTTTTGAGACTAGATTATGCGCGATCCGTGTTCCCATATCTCGTTCTGGATGGACAACGCGATCAGCACCGACTTTTTCCAACACTCGAGCATGGTATTCATTTTGTGCTTTCGCTACGACATGAGGCACGCCCATTTCTTTGATCATTAGCGTCACTAAAATACTAGCTTGAATATCTTCTCCAATCGCGATAATCACATAGTCAAAATTCCGAATCCCTAATGAGCGCAAGACCGTTTCATCTTGTGCATTGCCCACTACAGCATATGTCGCGATGTTCATATACTCATTCACACGATCTTCGTTGGCATCGATCGCTAATACTTCTTGACCAGCTTCTGCTAATGTGCGGCAGATACTCCCGCCAAAACGTCCTAATCCAATAATGGCATAATTTTGTTTCACTTGACTATCTCCTCTACTCAAGATCCTTGTTTTATTATAACAAAGGTCATACTAACTTCCTACTAAGAAAACTCACACTTATTTTGCATAGCCATGCTTCAATGCATAAATAGCTGCTTGTGTGCGGTCTTCCACTTCTAATTTAGACAAAATGTTGGATACATGCGTTTTCACCGTTTTTAGTGTAATAAACAGTTCATCGGCGATCTCTTGGTTGCTCTTACCTTCTGCAATCAATTGTAAGACTTCGCGTTCTCTAGTTGTCAATTCATCATGTAAATGAAAGGTTCGATTGGACAGTGCATTACTTAATTTTTCAGAAACTTCTGCTTCTAAAACCTTTTCTCCACGATTTGCCGCTCTAATTGCATCTGCTATTTCATGAGCAGCCGATGTCTTCAACAAGTACCCACTCGCACCTGCTTCGATTGCGGGATAAACTTTTTCATCATCGATAAAACTCGTTACAATCAAAATTTTGGCACTTGGCCATTGTGCCAGAATCTCTTTGGTTGCGGTGATCCCATCCATCTCTTCCATGACCAGATCCATCAAAATAACATCTGGGCGTAATTGAAGTGCTTTTTCTACTCCAATTGTACCATCTTCTGCTTCCGCAATCACTTCAATATCTTCTTGAATCGATAAGTAAGCAGAAACTCCTAAACGAACCATTTCATGATCATCAACTAACAACACCTGAATCATTTTCTTCCACTCCTTTTGTAAAAATTGGAATTTTAATCTCAACACTCGTTCCTTGATTTTTAAAACTAATAATTTTTAGCGTCCCACCAATACTATGCACGCGTTCACGGATATTCATCAAGCCATAACTACCACTTTTGACCTCAGAAACATCAAATCCGATCCCATCATCGATAAATCTAAAAAGCAATAACTGATCCACTTGATGCAAATAGACCTCGACTTCTTTTGCTTTGGCATGGCGTAATGTATTTGAAAGCAATTCTTGAACGATACGAAATACTTGATCTTCAACATTGCTTGCTACACTGACTTCTTGAATTTGCCAAGTAATTTGGATATTGACTTTTGTTTTTAATTCTACTAATAATTGCTCGATTCCTTTTTTTAATGTCTTTCCCTCAAGATTGATCGGACGTAAATGTAAAAGCAATGCACGCATTTCTGATTGTGCTTTATTGATGATATCTGTGATCATCGCGACCTGTTTTTGTTGAGTTTGAGAAACGTCATTCTTTTTTGCGACCTCGTTCATCGCCGAAAGCATCATCATCGCCGCAAAGAGCTCTTGTGAAACTGAATCATGTAACTCTCGTGCTAAGCGATGGCGTTCTGTTTCTAAAATTTCTTCTTTCGTTTGACCGTCTAGATGTAGCGGCTGAGCAGTGAGTCGTTGGATCTCAATTGAGATCGTACGCAATTGTTGTGTGATCGTGTGTAAATCGTAAAAAGGATCTTTTAAATAAGGATAGCGTTCCAAGTGCACTTGCATTCCTTGCTCTTCGATATCTCCACCAGCGACACGATGCAACGCTGTAGCTAGAGGTTTTAATAAGCGTTTTTGCCAATATCCCAAAATAAAAAACAGCATACTACCTCCAATAATGGCAATGATCAATAAATATAAAATCACAGGCATAAATAAAATACGCCATTGGAAAAAATCAAATAACCATTCTTTTTGCATGCGACTTTGAAAAATACTGTTGGCTAAAAACATCGACATCGTAAACAAAAACAAAGTAAATAAAATCGAAATTAGCCACCTGACTGTACGTAGACTCATATTCGTATCACCTCAAGATCGCCAATCGCACTTTGCGATAAGATTTTGATACGGCGAATTCCTTCGTCATATGCTTTACTGTATGCTCTGTATTCTTCATTATGAAGCTCTACGATTTGATCCTCAAACGATACCGTGCCGAGTAACGCTTGATGTTGCAACATGACTTCGATTCCTGTTGGCACTAAGATGCGCGTCTTGCCAAAAAATTTCCGAACGATAATCACATTGTCTTTTTTAGGAAGTAAGGTATTTCCTAAATCGATGATCGTATCTCCTGAAAAAAGTGACAGTGAGATATCGTCCCATTCATAGATCGTTGTACCGATTCGTTGATCGCCAATAAACGGCTTTTTACTCACTGTTTGATTATGTGCAGTCGGTGGCAGCGTCTCAATAATTTTGATTTCTTTTTTCCCAAACCACTGCTTTGTAAAAAAAGCTGCTTGAGTTAGTTCAAACCCTTTCAACCCTAAAAAAATGACGACAAAAAGCAATAGAAAAACGACTGACGACGTATTGAGTAACCCATTTAGCACAAATAAGCCCCCAATGATCTGCCAAAGCCGTTTGTGTCTGCGTTTACTTCCCATATAGATGAGTGCGCCACCTAATACTAATAACAATAATAGATCCATTCGTTGCACTAACTGCCATAGAGAGGCTATGACTAAAATGGACGACACGATCCAAAAAAATTTCCACGAATTCCTCATGCCTTTTCCTCCTTTAGCTATCGATAGTATTATAGCAGAAAAAAAAACTTTTGCCGTCCTACCTAAGAATGAAAAAAGCAAGCTGTCTATATCGCCATGAGTGACACTTGCGATGATAGCCAACTTGCTTTATCCAAAGGTTTAATTTACTGCAATGGCAGTGATTTTAACGAGCATATCGCCACCAGGTGTTGAGATAGTGACTTCGTCATTGATTTTTTTCCCAATCAACGCTTGTGCGATTGGAGAATCATTTGAGATTTTCCCTGAAAACGGATCTGCTTCAGCACTTCCAACGATCGTGTAAACTTCTTCTTCGCCATCTGGCAATTCGATAAAGGTAACAGTTTTCCCGATCGATACTTCATCATTGTCTACACCGTCATTATCAATGATTTCAGCAAAACGAATCATTGTTTCTAATGTCGTGATTCTACCTTCCATAAATGCTTGTTCATCTTTTGCTGATTCATATTCAGAGTTTTCAGAAAGGTCCCCAAAACTACGAGCAATCTTGATACGCTCAATGATTTCGCCACGTTTGACCGTTTTTAATTCTTCTAATTCTTGTTCTAATTTTGCTTTACCTTCCAAAGTCATTGGATATACTTTTTCTACCATACTCATAGTTCTCCTTTGTGTTATTCTTTTTGATGTTACTGATTATCAACATATTTTGCTTGATTGACTAAATGTTCTTCGTACGTTTCTGCAAAATAAACTTTTCCAGTCGTAATATCAGCGACGAAATAATAATCATTATTCGCGTCAGGATTTAAGACTGCTTGAATCGCTTGTTCACTTGGATTATCAAATGGTCCTGGACCATACCCTTGATTGACATATAAATTGTACGGAGAATCCGTTTTGGTATCCTCGATCGTCACCAACTCTTTATGTTCACCTAATGCATACAAGATCGAAATATCTGACTGTAATGGCATTCCCGCGTTTAAACGGTTGAAAAAGACTTGCGCAATCTTACGACGATCACTATCCGTCACACCTTCTTTTTCAACTAACGAAGCAAGCGTTAAGACTTCTTGAACAGTTAGATTTTTTTGACTGATCGTATCGTAATAGGCAGACATGACTTCATTGGTTTTGGCAACCATATTTGTCACAAGCTCTTCTAGCGTCATCCCCGCATAAAAATCATAAGTCGCTGGGAATAGATACCCTTCTAAACGATAGCGTACGTCTGTAGCTTCTTTGGCACTATCCAATAAATCAGGATATTTTTCAACAAGTGCATCAAAAAATTCTTGATTACTCATCAGTGTTAAAAAGTCTGTTTTTTTGTACGTTGTTTTCTCCGCAATCACATCTCCGATTTGGTCGATATCGTATCCTTCTGGAATTGTTAGCTTGGCATCTGCTTGTTGCCCACTAGCGCCACCATTTTTCAACTCTTTTCCAATTTCTTCTAATGTCATACTTGGTGAAAAATCATACGTTCCTGCTTGAAAGCCAGTCAAGTTATTGAATTTCGTATAATAATTGAATACTGTACCACTTTTGATCACTTTTTTTTCTTCTAAAATTTCACCGATTGATTTATTTGAAGATCCAGTTGGGATCACCACTTCAATTTTTTGGTTACTTTTTTTATCTAACGGCTGCAAGCTCGTTGAGATGTAGCGATAGATGTTATACGTTAAAATCCCGCCTACGACCAATACGATCAACAATACGGTCAACGTGATCTTACGGACGATTTTATCCTCTTTTTTACGAAGTAAACGTTTGTCGTCTCTAGGAGTTGTCGCATTCTCTTCTGATATCAAGTGATTGTCATTGATTTCTTCTAGGTTATCCTTAGGTTTTTTCATTGATTATCTTCCTTATATTATATAGAATTTCTTGTACGCCTTGCTTTGCATGCGTTCTCACTAACTTGTACCATTATACATGAAAATAATTCAAATAAAAACAGCAATCAAGAAAAAGAGAGAAGAAACAAGGAATTCTTCAGATTTGGCACTCCTCTTAGACTTAAAAAAACAGTGAAAGAGGATAGAATACTCTACCCTCTTTCACTCGATCGATCTTAAAAGATCAATACTTATTTTACTGCGTCTTTTAAAGCTTTACCTGGTTTGAATGCAGGAACTTTGCTTGCAGGAATTTTGATTTCTTCACCAGTTTGTGGGTTACGACCTTTACGTTCTGCACGAGTGCGGACTTCAAAGTTACCAAAACCGATTAATTGAACCTTTTCACCGTTAGCTAAAGCTTCTTGAATAGTAGAGAAGACTGCATCAACAGCTGCTGTTGCATCTTTCTTTGTTAGATCAGTTGCAGCTGCAACTTTTTCGATTAATTCTGCTTTGTTTGCCATGAGAGTTATTTCACCTCCTGAATAGGTTTTCTTTCATTTTTCTTGATCCTTTGAGTGGTCCAAAGAATCAAAATAATATTGACGAATAGGATCAATATTCTGATAATACGTTACCATAAGAATACTGTAATATCAAGGATTTCAGCGATTTTGTCGAAAAAAAGGAAAAAAACATCGAAAAATAAATATTCTTAAAAATTTTCTTTGTAAATTCACTTTTTTTATGCTAAAATCTACTATTTTCGGCGACGAGCAATGATTCTGATAGGTGTTCCTTCAAAAACAAAGGCTTTTCTGATTTGGTTTTCCAAGAAACGTGCATAAGAAAAATGCATCAATTCTTCTTCGTTTACAAAAATCACAAAGGTCGGTGGTTTCACTGCAACTTGTGTCGCATAGAAAATCTTCAATCGTTTGCCTTTATCCGTTGGTGTTGGATTGATCGCTACAGCATCCATAATGATATCATTTAAGACAGCCGATGGAATACGTAGATTTTGATTCATACTGACTAATTCGATCAATTCTGGTAATTGGTGCAATCGTTGTTTGGTTTTTGCAGATACAAAAACGATCGGCGCATAATCTAAATATTGGAATTCTTCACGAATCTCTTTTTCAAAATCGCGCATCGTGTTGGTTTCTTTTTCAACAAGGTCCCATTTATTGACGACGATCACTAAGCCCCGGCCTGCTTCATGCGCATACCCAGCTACACGTTTGTCTTGCTCACGAATGCCTTCTTCAGCATTCAAGACCATCAATACGACATCTGAACGTTCGATCGCACGCATCGCACGCATCACACTATATTTTTCAGTAGATTCATAGACTTTCCCACGTTTACGCATACCGGCTGTATCGATCATCGTAAATTCTTGACCAGACTCACTGACAAAGTTTGTATCGATAGCGTCACGTGTCGTTCCTTCGATATCCGATACGATTACACGGTCCTCACCTAAAATCGCATTGATCAAAGAAGATTTTCCAACATTTGGACGGCCAATCAAACTAAATTTAATAATACTATCGTCGACTTCTTCTACTTCAGTACTAAAATGTTTCACAGCTTCATCTAATACATCTCCTAGACCCAAACCATGACTTCCTGAAATCGGATAAGGTTCACCTAGCCCTAAAGCGTAAAATTCATAAATATCATTACGCATTTCTGGGTTATCGACTTTATTGACCGCTAAAATCACTGGTTTTTTACTACGATATAAAATACGAGCAACCATTTCATCGGCATCCGTCACGCCTTCACGCGCGCTAGCTACTAAAATGATCACATCTGCTTCGTCGATTGCGATCTCTGCTTGGTGTTTGATTTGATCCATAAATGGTTCATCGCCAAGATCGATCCCACCAGTATCAATAATGCTAAATTCACGACCTAACCATTCGCCAGTCGCATAAATCCGGTCACGTGTCACACCGGGTGTATCTTCCACGATCGAAATACGTTCGCCTGCAATTCGGTTAAATACTGTTGATTTACCGACATTTGGACGACCTACGATCGCTATTGTTGGATTTGCCATATCTAATTTCCTCCATCTCACTTGAATCTTTTCTAGTTTACCCAATGATGCTTGAACTTGCAAGCTTTCTGTTAAGCTACTGAGAAAAAAGAGGATGTGACAGAAGTCTGTCACATCCTCTAAAAATCGAATAAATGGTGTTCCAAAATCAATCAGCTAGTGAATTACCAAAAATGATTGAGCTGATTTTTTGGAGCTGTCCATTTTCGTTACAGCATCGCGCATTAAATTTTTAAGAAACGACGCATTGAAATCACAGAACCGATTGAACCAATCAAAATCCCGATCACTACTACTCCCAGTACTGCAGGTAAAATAAAACTTCCTGGTGATACAAGTTCGTAATTTGACCGCATCATCACGGGATTGGCAACGTAATAAAATTGTTGATACCCAAAAACGATAATCGCTACCGGTACGATCGCACCTAATAGACCGATCCATCCGCCCTCTAAAAAGAACGGCCAGCGAATGTATCCATTTTTAGCTCCAACTAATCGCATGATTTGAATCTCGCGTTGACGCGAAATGATGGTAATCCGGATCGTATTGGAGATCAAAAACATTGCAATAAATAACAGCATCAAAGATCCAATTAATCCCCAAGTTCGTACGCCTTTTGCGATACTAAAGATCTTATCGGAAAGGTCATCTCCGTAACGTGCATCTTGGACATATTTCGTTAAACTTTTTGCCTCATTAGTAATCCCTTTAACGTATTGTGGATCAACGGCGCTGACGATATACACATCATGCAGTGGATTATCTTGTTCAAACAAGTCCCACGCTTTTCCGTAGCTACCTTTAATTTTGGCTAATTGTTCATCTTTACTAGAAAATGTCACTTTATCTACGTGATCGATCGCATTTAATTCTTTTTCTAATTCTTTACGATCCGTTTCATTTGCTCCAGTAACGACAAAGACAGACACATCTACGTTTTTTTCCATGTCGTCAGCTAATTTTACTGCATTCATGATAATCGCAGCAAATACAGCTAAGAGTGCTAACGTGATCGTCACTGCACTGATAGCAGAAATCGACATCCATCCATTACGACGTAAACTCTTGATACTTTCTGTTAAATGACGAAAGAATGTTCTAATCATCGTATCCATATTCTCCTTCCGCTTGATCTCGAATAATCCGACCATTTTCAATCGCGATCACTCGATGGCGAATCGTATTTACGATCGTACTATTATGTGTTGCCATCACAACGGTTGTTCCTTGTGAGTTGATACGATCTAATAAACGCATGATTTCCCATGAATTTTCAGGATCAAGGTTTCCGGTTGGTTCATCTGCAATCAACACTTTCGGTTTATTGACGATTGCACGTGCAATACTAACCCGTTGTTGCTCTCCCCCAGATAACTCACTTGGAAAAACGCGGACTTTATGCTTTAGTCCCACTAAGTCCAACACTTCCATTACCCGTTTTTTGATTTCACGCTGTTTTTTGCCTGTTACTTGCATCGCATAGGCTACATTTTCATAAACAGTTTTTTTCGATAGCAGTTTATAATCTTGAAACACCACGCCGATTTCACGTCGTAGATAAGGAATATCACGATTTTTAATTTTTAATAAATTGTAACCAGCAACAGTCAACATCCCTTTTGTTGCTTTTTCTTCTCGATACATTAATTTGATAAACGTCGATTTACCAGCTCCTGAAGGGCCAACTACGTAAACGAACTCACCTTGATCAATTGTAATCGAAATATTGCGGATAGCGGTTGTACCATTAGAGTACTTTTTTAAAACATCCTTCATTTCAATCATGCTTTTCAATCCTTTCCCATACCGAATCAGTGTATCACAGCAGTATTGCAAGGTATTTGCAGTAAATTACAAATAGATTGCAATTTTATAACTTTTTATTTTTTATTCATTGGTTAGTTTACGTTTTAGATAAGCATCGATGAACCCATCTAGATCGCCATCCATCACAGCTTGAACATTTCCTGTTTCATAGTTGGTGCGATGATCTTTTACCATCGAATAGGGATGAAAAACGTACGAACGGATCTGAGAACCCCAACCGATCTCCATTTGTTCACCGCGAAGTGCTGCGGCTTCTTGTTCTTGTTTTTCTACTTCCAACTGATACAACTTTGCTTTTAACATGCTCATCGCTTGTTCTCTATTTTTCAATTGTGAGCGTTGTGCTTGGCTAGCCACAACCGTATTCGTAGGAAGATGGGTGATACGCACAGCTGACTCTGTTTTATTGATATGCTGACCTCCAGCACCACTTGCGCGATAGGTATCGATTTTTAGATCATCAGTATTGATCGCAATATCAATCGTAGCATCGAGTTCTGGCATCACATCGACTGAACAAAAAGAAGTATGACGACGACTAGCAGAATCAAATGGTGAGATCCGAACGAGACGATGTACGCCTTTTTCTGATTTCAAATACCCATACGCATTGTGTCCTTTGATCAATAACGTCACACTTTTGATTCCTGCTTCATCGCCAGCTAGATAATCTAAAGTTTCGACTTGGAATCCTTCTTTATCCGCCCAACGTTGATACATGCGCAACAACATACTTCCCCAGTCTTGTGACTCCGTTCCACCTGCACCTGGATGCAATTCCAAAATGGCATGGTTATGATCATAAGGTTCATCTAGTAGCATCGCTAGTTCGTAAGTATTCATTTTTTCAGTTAATTGATCCAGTCCTGCGATCAATTCTGCCTCGATACTTTCATCTGGCTCTTCTTGTAGCATCTCTAACATCACTTCTAATTCCTCTAAAGCTTCTGCTAGTCCATGGAATTGATCGTATGCTTCTTTATTGACATTGTTCTCATTGATGACTTTTTGTGCGGCCATCGTGTCATCCCAAAATCCAGGTTCAGCCATTCTTTGTTCTGCAATCGAGATCGCTTCTTCTAATTGATCTAAGTCAAAGAGACCCCCTAAAGCTATTGATTTTTGTTTGCATTTCTGCGATTTGATTACGCATTTCACTGATTTCCATGTGGTTCCTCCTTATAAATAAACGAATAAAAAGCTGGTCCTAAATATGCGGCCAGCTTTTTATCTACTATAATCCTTTTCCGTGGCAGTTTTTAAATTTTTTGCCGCTACCGCAAGGGCAAGGATCGTTACGACCAACTTTATCAAAGGCCGTCGGTTGCGCTTCATTGACAGGTTCTGTATCTCCTTGAGCTACTTGTTCACGTTGAACGTTTTGACGAATTTCAGCCTTCATAAACAGACGTGTCACTTCGTATTCGATGGCCCCAACCATCGCTTCAAACATGGAATATCCTTCTGTTTGATATTCAACTAATGGATTGTTTTGACCATAGGCACGTAACCCGATCGACTGACGCAATTGATCCATCGCATCGATATGATCGGTCCATTTTGAATCGACTACGCGTAGAATAACGACTTTCTCAAATTCAAGTAGTTGTTCAGGACTATTCAATTGATCGACTTTTTCATCAAATACCGTTTTCGCACGATCAAATAGATAAGTTTTGATTTCTTCAGCAGATTTTCCTTTTAGATCTTCGATTGCGATCGAATCTTCATGAACCAAAACACTACTAGCAAAATCAACCATACCTTCATAGTTCCACTGTGCTTCTTCTAGTTGCGTGTGGCTATCTACAACGCGCGCAATCGTACGTTTGACCATATTTAGTAATGGTTCAGATAACGAGACTTCTTCCATAATCACTTGTTGGCGTTGTTTGTAGATGACTTCACGTTGTTCACGCATCACATCATCGTATTGCAAGACATTTTTACGCGTATCGTAGTTATTTCCTTCAACACGTTTTTGTGCTGATTCGACTTGTTTTGACAACATTTTACTTTGGATCACAGCATCTTCTTCATCGATTCGTAAACGTTCTAAGAACATTTTGATTCGTTCAGAACCAAAACGTTTCATCAAGTCATCTTCCAAGGATAGATAAAATTGTGAAACACCTGGATCTCCTTGTCGTCCCGCACGTCCACGTAATTGATTATCGATACGACGTGATTCATGACGCTCTGTTCCAATTACAGCTAGTCCGCCAACTTCTTCCACACCTAAACCTAGCTTGATATCGGTCCCACGACCAGCCATATTGGTTGCGATCGTAACCGCACCTTTTTGACCCGCGTTTAAAACGATTTCTGCTTCTTTAAAGTGGTTTTTCGCATTTAAGACTTCATGAGGTACTTTTTCTTTTGTTAGCAATTGCGACAACAACTCAGATGTCTCAACGGCTACGGTTCCGACTAAGACAGGTTGGCCTTTGCGGTAACGTTCTTTGATGTCTTGAACAACTGCTTGAAATTTCGTTTGCAGTGTTGGATAAAGTAGATCCGCACGGTCATCACGAACGACTGGGCGGTTTGTTGGGATTTGGATAACTTGGATATTATAGATTTCTCTAAATTCTTCTTCTTCCGTTTTAGCAGTCCCGGTCATTCCAGATAATTTTTCATACATTCTAAAGAAATTTTGAAATGTGATCGACGCCATTGTTTTGGTCTCATCTTCGATCTCTACGCCTTCTTTGGCCTCGATCGCTTGGTGCAACCCATCTGAATAACGACGACCATCCATGATACGACCTGTAAATTGGTCAACGATCATGACTTTATTCTCTTGTACTACATAATCGATATCTAAAATCATAATGTAATTGGCACGTAATGCTTGGTCTAAATGATGCGTCAACGCTGTGTTTTCTAAATCATATAAGTTGTTTAAATTAAAGGCTTTTTCCGCTTTTTCGATCCCTTGCTCTGTGAAGCTGATTGTTTTTGATTGTAAATCGATTTTATAATCTTCTTCTTCTTTCAATCGTTTTACAAAACTATCTGCTCGTGTATAAAGCGCGGTTGATTTTTCTGCTTGTCCAGAAATAATCAACGGTGTTCTTGCTTCATCGATTAAGATTGAATCGACTTCATCTACGATCGCATAGTTTAATGGTCGTTGCACCATTTGATTACGATACACGACCATATTGTCTCGTAAATAATCAAAACCTAGTTCATTATTTGTACTATATGTGATATCACACGCATAAGCGGCGCGTTTTTCTTCTGAAGATTTTGAGTTGATATTTAGCCCAACTGTCATTCCTAAGAAATTGTACAACTCACCCATTTCCGTTGAATCACGTGTTGCTAAATATTCATTTACAGTAACTACATGTACCCCTTTACCAGACAGAGCATTTAAATATACTGGCATCGTAGCAGTCAATGTTTTCCCTTCACCCGTACGCATTTCTGGGATATTTCCATCGTGCAACACGATTCCTCCCATTAACTGTACTTTATAAGGATAAAGACCTAAAACACGTTTTGCTGCTTCACGAACAACAGCAAAAGCTTCAGGTAATAAGTCATCTAAAGTCTCACCTTTTTGATAACGATTGCGAAACTCATCTGTTTTTGCTTGTAACGCTGCATCATCTAGATTTGCCATTTGATCCGCGTAGCTATCGATTTTTTTTGCAATTTGTTCTAAACGTTTGATTTCTTTTTTATCATTTTCAATTAATGTTTTCAAAAAATTTGCCATTCGTATATATATCTCCTTCGCGTCAATTTCATGTAAAACGACAGTCTTCAAGTTATTTTATCATTACTTGCACAGAAAAGGAACATTTTCTACTGATTCTCTACTATTGTTTAACGTTTTATCACAAAAAATACCGAGCAACACTGTTGTAAAAACAGTGTTGCTCGGTAAATAGGAATTTTCCTATTTTAATCGGTTTCGATTAATCCATATTTTCCATCTTTACGACGGTAGACGATGCTTGTTCCGTTGGTTTCAGCATCTTCAAAAATAAAGAAATTGTGTCCAAGCATGTTCATTTGTAAAACAGCTTCTTCACTATCCATAGGTTTTAATGAAAGACGTTTTGTGCGAACGATGTCTAACTCAGCAATTTCATCATCTAGATCTTTAGTTGCTAAAAAGATGTCTTCTGGAGAGACTTTTTCGCGTGATTTACGGTTAATTTTTGTTTTGAATTTACGAATTTGACGTTCTAGTTTGTCAACAACTAGATCGACACTTGCATATAAATCAGGTGATGTTTCTTCTGCACGCAATACTAGATAAGGTAGAGGAATTGTCACCTCAACTTTTGCGGTTTTGTCAGAATATACTTTTAAATTTACATGGGCTGTTGCTTCTGGTGAATCGCTGAAATAACGTTCTAATTTACCAACTTTTTTTTCAACGTATTCTCGAATTGCTTCAGTAACCTCAATATTTTCTCCACGAACATTAAACTTAAACATACAAAAGACCCCTTTCATCTACCGATTAAAAAGAAATATAGGACCACTCTTATTTCTTTTTACAAGTATATTATAACTAAGATTGAGCTAAAAGTAAAAAGAAATCGTTTCCTTCATTTTACTTATCGTGCAAATGAGAAAGTATGCACTTCCTTAATCGGCATTGTACGCAAACACATTGCTGCATGAAAAAGCGTCCTTCCAGTCGTATAGACATCATCTACAAGTAAAATCGAACGACCTTTCAGTTCATCTGCTGCTATTGGACAACGAAACGGTTGAGGAATCTCAAGTCGTTCATGACGCGTCTGTTTGCTTTGAGGCAATAAATGCAGTTCTTTTTTTAATAACGGATAATGTTTGATGTGGCATTGATCTAGGACAAAACTGACTTGATTGAATCCTCTTTCGCTCAGTCGTTCTGTTGAGATTGGAATCGCACAGATCAACCAATTTTTAAATGGGCGTAATGCGTGGACTAATTCTAAAGAAAATGTAGTTGCTAGTAACGTTTCTCGATTAAATTTGTAGCGTTGTAGCCATTCTTTCATCCCATCTTCATAGCAATAAAGCGCATGATGCTGAAAATCGTAGTCTGGGTAAAGCTGGTGCCACTTTTGACAATCGAAACAAGTACTTGAAATAAGAGGTTTACGACAAGTCGGACAACTAGATGTGGGAATTGGTCGAAACCGTGATCGACAAGAAGCACACAATTCAATAGGTCTATACTGCATTGTCAATATTTCAGTAAACGTAAGATTACGAATGATATCTCGTTGACAATAACTACACTTCATCGTCTTTTGCCAATTGGTTCATTCGTTTAATTTCCGTACATGCCTTTTTGATCGCTGCTGTTTTACGACGATGCAAAAACCATACTTCTCCACACGCAATATTTCCTTTGCGATCAACTCTACCGGCAATTTGAACGAGAGCTGATTTTGAGTAAACGCTGTGATCTGCTGCCAACACGACAACAGATACTGCATCAAACGTGACACCTCGTTCTAAAATAGTCGTGGTCACTAAAATATGATATGCTTTTTGTCGTGCTTTTGTGACGATTTCTTGACGTAACGATTCATTAGCATGTACCCGTTCGATCTGAAAATTTGGGAGTGCTTGATGCAACACTTGAAAGACTTGCTCTACCAATGCAATACTCGGACAAAATACTAATGTAAATTGTTTTTTGGCTAGATTATCAAGTAATCGGATTAGTTTACGACGTGTCATTCCCTTTATTTGTTGCCAATCACGATCAAAGTACAATCGTGGTACTGGAAGTTTTCTTCCATGGAAACGTCTAGGTAACGTAAGGATCTGTGTTGTCTTAGAAAGTTCACTTAACAATAGTTTGGACGGAGTTGCGCTTAAAAAAATACGAACACCTCCTGGTTTTATCGCTTGCTGTTGTGCAAAAAGTAGCAGTGGATCCCCTTCATATGGAAACGCATCGGCTTCATCCAAAATCAATAAATCAAAGGCATGATAAAAATGGATCAATTGATGGGTCGTACAGATTGTTAAATTCGTATACCGGTATTTTTCTGTCGCTTTTCCATAAAGTAATAAACTATCGGCTTGTGGAAAAGCCGTTGATAGCCGTGGGAATAACTCTAAACAGACATCGATACGAGGCGAAGCGATCACGACTCGCCCTCCTTGATTTAAACTATACTCAATAATCGGAAACATCATTTCAGTTTTGCCTGCCCCTGTCACTGCCCAAACCAACTGATCTTGCTTTTGCTTTACTCCGATCAAAAGTGCGTCGGCTACTTGCTCTTGAGCCTTTGTCAACGTTCCTTCCCATTGACAAGTTAATGACTGGAATGAATGATCGGAAGGTGTAACCATTAATCCATCTTGTATCGTGACTTTGCCATAGCGCGCGCAGTTCGGACAATAGATCATAGGATGGTCTTTGGGAAATTGAAATAAAAAATTGCATCGTTGACAATGAAAGTTCCCTTGAATCTCTTGTAATGCTCGGCGCATTTCACATGCTTTATCAAATGGTACAACGTGTACTTTCCCTTCTTGCATAAGCTTCACCTCAACTAAAGATACGCAAAAAAAAGCAGCTGAATCGCTCAGCTACTTTTTTCTTCAAGAAGTTTACAAGCAGAATCTAAAATCCGTACTTCATCCATCATGCCATATGCGGCCATATTGATAACTTCATATGGAATTTGTTTTGGATTGATTAAACGTTCCACAATTGGTCGCAAATATCGGACTTGTGGACTCAGTAAAATTGCATCAGCAGGATGATGGGTAAATTCTGCCTCCAGTTGCGATGCAGGAACGGCAATCAGCTCCAAAGGTAAGTCTTTTGCAAAAATCAGTTTTTGCATTTTGGCTACTAAAATATTGGTCGTAAGTCCTGTCGTACAAATCAGCAAAATCGTTTTTTTCATGGGTATTGTTCCTCACTTTAATCAGTTATGTAATCTTTAAAATTGAAAAATTGCACAGCAAACACTTTTTTTATATACTTTCATGGGAGGGATAGTTATGTTAGATCGTTACATTACCATCACCAAGGATGATCAAGCCGAATTGGAGATCAAAAAATCACGTTTTATTTGTGCATTGCATCGTATCGATACGGAAGAAGAAGCTAAAGCGCTTATTCAAGCGTATAAAAAAAAACATCCAAAAGCCAATCACCATTGTTCGGCATTTATTTTAGGTAAAAAGGCCGAAATTAAGCGTTCTAGCGATGATGGCGAACCGAGCGGTACTGCTGGAGCCCCTATTTTAGACGTATTGGTTCAAAATCAGGTAGTCAATGTATTAGCAGTTGTGATCCGCTATTTTGGAGGAACAAAACTAGGTGCAGGTGGATTAATCCGTGCTTATTCTAGTGCTACCTCACATGCGTTACAACAAATCGGTCGCGTCGAAGTGAGACAAGAACGACAACTCGTACTCACGATCGACTATCATCAAGTCGACAAATTGACGCACTACCTCGAAACGATCGATCAACCGATCGTAGCGACTGAGTATGCTGATACAATAAAAATCACTTTATGTACTTCCAAACAAGAAAGTTTGATTGCAGCAATCACTGACTTTTTAAACGGGCAGTTACACATTGAGATCAAAGATATCGTTGAAGCTTCGTATCCACTTCAAGACAATAGCTAGGTTAAAAAAGTAGACACTAGGTGTCTACTTTTTTATTTTTCCAAATAAAATTCAAAACGCGATGCCACATATTGCGTACGCACATATTCAAATGGTCGACCTGTATCTAAAAACGATACTTGTCGTAAACGTAAAATCGCATCCCCTTTTTTTACATCTAAAAAATCTGCTACGTGTTCTGTAGCCACGGTAGCTGAAATCGTTTGATTGGCACGACTAATCGTTTTGCCTTCACTAGATAAAGCAGCATATAATGAACGCGTGATTTCTTCTTTAGATAAATGTTGAAACATATCTAGTGGAATCGTCGCTACTTCAAAACAAATGGGTACTTGATCTGCATAACGAATCCGTTCCATGCGAATGACTTGATCATGCTCTTCTAACTGCAATTGTTCCCGCTCACTAGAAGTCGGATTTGTTGTAAAATAAGCTGTTACTTTACTTGAAGGCACACGACCTTGCGCTTCCATAATTTGGGTAAAACTAGTCGTACCGGTCATTTTTTCTTGAACTTTTTGATTGGCTACATAGGTTCCAGAACCAATTTTACGTTCCAAGATCCCTTCATCTGACAATAACTGGATAGCTTGTCGTAACGTCATCCGGCTTACGTCAAAATATTGGGCTAACTCTCGTTCAGACGGTAAACGATCCCCGATCTGCCATTCATTGCGCTCGATTTTTGCTTTTAAAGCATCATGAATTTTGATATAGATAGGTATCTCTGCCATCTAATTCCTCCTTACATCACCAGTGATCAGTGATTTTTCGCTTTCCATTTGATACGATTTTGTGTTAAACGTTTTCCTTTAGGAGCTTCGCGTTTAACCTCTTCATGCTGTTGCTGTGCTTTCGTCAGATCATATACTTCTAATGCTTTTTCTTCGATTGTTTCTTTTAATTTTTTTGTCCATTTCATGTTCAAATTCCTCCTTTTGATTACAATAAAAAAAGAGTATCGAATGTAATATTCGATACTCTTTGCTAAAAGACTGGGGTAGCTGGATTCGAACCAACGCATGAGGGAGTCAAAGTCCCTTGCCTTACCGCTTGGCTATACCCCAATAATGGAGGAGAGTGGATTCGAACCACTGAACCAAAAGGAACGGATTTACAGTCCGCCGCGTTTAGCCACTTCGCTACTCCTCCAAAAGTTGTCTAGAACAACTCGACCTATTTATAATACACTAGTCTTTTCTTTTATGCAAGTAAGTTATCGAATTTTTTTATTCTTGTAAATTCCATTGACGAATAAATAATTCTACAGCATCGTCCATTGTTTTGGCACTGCCGATATATTCTTCACGTACAAACACTTGAAATTCTTTTGGTGCATATACTAAAATCTCACCAATTGTTTTTTTTCCTAGCATTAGTGTTGCCACTTCATAAGTGTTTCCTTGAATGACTTTTGTTGATTCTTCCATACGGATTTCAGTTTCTTTATTTTTTTTCATTTCGTCACCTCTATTAGAGTTTAGCATAATCTTTCTTGTATATAAACAATATAAAACATTAAAATAAAAAAAGGCTAGGTATACGGATACCTAACCACTTTTATAGTAAATATAGCAAACTAGAAAACAGTAGCGATGTAATCAAAACTGTAATCATTTTTGTAATCAATAGTTTAGGGCAAGAACTCCACTCATCATTGTATGGGTGGTTTTTTTATTGCCAAATAATACTAACTATTTTCGAACGTTTCATTTTAGTATATTTTGCTTTCTTATTGGAATGCAAAGTTGCTAATTTAAAAATTCCATCTGACGAGTCTCTTCTTAAACCTAAAACAATTTCTTCTTTAGTTCCCATTTCAGTAAACACACAAGATAATCTCATATTATTAGGTGTTACATTATCCATAGGAATGCACATTTTTATTTTTTGTTGATAAAAAACATCATGTAAAAAAGGATACAACATAACTCTATTTTTAATATCGTACTTATTAAAATTATGATGTTTCATAATATTTTGTGAAGTTAATTTGCCACTAGTTACACTCTTCAATATCCTAGAAGCTCTTTTTTCTTTAGAAACATAATGTAATCCTAGCAAGTGGGGTAAATTATCTTCATAAAATGACACTTTAAATTGTTTAAGTGGATTGTAATTCGTTGTTACTTCACAAGTTTTTTTATTAAAATTGATCCGATAATCTTCTAGTATAGTATTTAAATCAACATCTTTATATCTTGAAAATGAAATACTCATAATTAATCTCCTAAAAAAAATACCCTTTTTACTGCGATGAGCAATAAAGGCTCTATACTTTTTGATGTTGGTGGATGACACCAGCATCTTTTTTATTTTGAAAAACAATAGAAAAGACACCTTGAAATCCTTTAGAATTAATTTGACGAACCAATCCAAAAGGAGGAATCAAG
>NZ_JBSMXK010000023.1:0-29005 GCF_053761865.1 Enterococcus bulliens | reverse complement strand
TCGGAGTATTAAGGGAGGCGTTTCAAGGCGTTACCCTATCATTCCACCTCTCAAACTGAAAGTTCTCCACTAACGTCTGTTAAGCCGTTAGTGTGCCTAGTCTTTTCAACTAGAAACATGTCGCACTGTTCTCCCCTTCACGATCGCTATCGGTTGCCACAATGATCACATCTGCTCGCTGTAACAAGCGCTCAACGATATGAAATTGTTTCTTTTTTGCATCGGCGACTTGGAAACGATATTCTTGTGGAAAAATCGGTAACGTGTGTAACGACCATTTTTGCCATTTTTCAGCGTATTCGCCTGGCTGCGCTAATTCGACTAAATGACCAAAGCCAAAGGTAATGACAGTAGGGCCAGAAAATAAAGGATCGGTAATTTCAAAGTAGCCATCTTTTTTACTAGATTGTTTAAAGGCTTGGGCATATGCTTGTGCCTGACTAGGTTTTTCCGCTAAGATCACTGTTTTGACCATCTGTATTTCTTCCCTTCAAAAAAAGAAACTATCGCAACAACTGCGATAGTTTATGATTATTATTTTGTACCAAATAAACGGTCGCCAGCATCGCCTAGACCAGGAACGATATAGCCATCTTCATTTAGTTTTTCATCAAGTGCTGCGACATAAATATCCACATCTGGGTGAGCATCTTGTAATGCTTTAACCCCTTCAGGTGCAGCTACAAGACAAACAAATTTGATATTTGATGCACCACGTTGTTTTAGTGAGTCGATAGCCATGATCGCAGAACCACCAGTTGCTAACATTGGATCGACAACAAGTAATTGACGACTATCGATATCATCTGGTAATTTTACAAAGTACTCATGTGGGATCAACGTTTCTTCATCACGATACATTCCGATATGACCGACTTTAGCTGCTGGAATCAATTGTAAGATCCCATCTACCATTCCGATACCTGCACGCAAGATTGGAATGATCGCAACCTTTTTACCTGATAACGTTTTTTGTGTTGAACGCACGATCGGTGTATCGATCTCAACATCCTCAACCGGCATATCACGTGAAATCTCGTAAGCCATTAACATCGCAATCTCATCTACGACCTCACGAAATACTTTCGTACCACAGTCTTTATCACGAATGATCGTTAATTTGTGTTGGATCAACGGATGATCGATTACTTGAAATTTACCCATATGAATTCTCCTTTGGTTTTCTTTTATTGTAAAACATCTCTTGTCATCACGCAAAGAATTTTACCGTTTTCTACTATACCACAAAAACAAAAAAAGAGCGGCAGAATCCTAAAATTCTTCGCTCTTTTTTACGATTTGGCTTACTTGTACAATGGGTAGCGATCTGTTAGCGTGCGCACTTCTTGTTTTACAGCTTGTAAAACATCAGCATCGTCTTTATTTTCTAAGACTTTCACGATCAATTCAGCCACTTTTGTCGCATCTTCTGCTTTAAATCCACGACTTGTGATAGCCGGTGTTCCAATACGGATACCGCTTGTTTTGAATGGACTCAATGTTTCAAAAGGAATCGAATTTTTATTAACTGTAATATTTACAGTATCTAATAATTGTTCGGCTTCTTTACCATTCAAATCAAAACCACGCACATCGATCAAGACAAGATGGTTATCTGTAGCGCCTGAAACTAAGCGAGCTTTTGGTGCTTGGTTAAAGACTTTAGCCATTGCTTGTGCATTGTCGATGACTTGTTGTGCATAATCTTTAAATGACTCATCTAGTGCTTCTTTAAATGCTACTGCTTTTGCGGCAATAACGTGCTCTAATGGTCCACCTTGAATTCCAGGAAAAACGTTGCTGTTGATTTTTTTCGCTAAGGCTTCATCATTTGTCAAGATCATGCCTCCACGAGGACCACGCAATGTTTTATGGGTCGTCGTTGTTGTAATATCAGCATAAGGTACTGGATTTGGATGAAGTCCAGCTGCCACAAGACCTGCGATATGTGCCATATCGACCATTAATTTTGCACCGACTTCATCGGCGATCTCACGAAAACGCGCAAAGTCGATTGTTCGAGAATATGCGCTTGCGCCTGCTACAATCAATTTCGGTTGATGTTTACGTGCTAAAATACGAATCACTTCATAATCAAGATCTTCAGTTGAAGGATCCACACCATAACTGATGAAGTGATAGGTTTTCCCACTGAAATTGACTGGAGATCCATGTGTTAAATGCCCCCCAGCGGCAAGATCCATTCCTAAAACAGTATCTCCTTCTTCAATCAATGACAGATAAGCAGCGGCATTTGCTTGTGATCCAGAATGCGGTTGAACATTCGCAAATTCTGCACCGAATAATGCTTTTGCGCGATCGATCGCTAGGTTTTCAATAACATCAACAAATTCACAACCACCGTAGTAACGACGTCCTGGGTACCCTTCAGCGTATTTGTTAGTCAAGATACTTCCTTGTGCTGCAAGAACACCTTCAGAGACAATGTTTTCTGAAGCGATTAGTTCTAAATTATGTTGCTGACGAACACCTTCTTGTTCGATCGCTTGAAATAATTCCGGGTCAAATGCTTGATAATCCATGATATGGCACACTCCTTTTTCATAGTACGTGAATTGTAACATAGCTTATTTTTGTGAAGCTACTTTTCTTTTCAATTTTGTTTTGTTTATTTGCTAATTGTTCGTAAATTTCTGTTGGTCCGTAGCTTTTTTCAAGCGATTCATATAGGCATAGCCTAAACCATGCTCTTCTTTTGTTTCGACAAATATCACATCTAGATCGGCCTGACATTCATCTAATGCACGCAGACCAGAAAACAAGCCTTTAGTGGCTGCTTCTACTGTATCATTTTGATACATAAAGATCGCACCAGCTTCCATGCGAACCTTAGCGGCGGCTGTGGGTCCTGCTATAATCCCCGCACGAATTTCTTTTTCATTCAAATACGCACTCAATTGATCGAAGTCATGTGAATCTACCATGATCACTTTCGTTTGTGGCGAATAGTGTTTATACTTCATACCTGGCGCTTTAGGCGCTTCTGTCCCTTTTAGTGCAACAGGTTCATTTGTAATGTTCGTATGTGTGGTATCACTTAACATCTCACCTGTGATTGCCCCTGGTCTTAAAATGACCGGTGTACTGGTCGCATCGCTTAAATCGATCACTGTTGACTCTACTCCGATTTTGGTTGCACCACCGTCTAATACGCCAGCAATTTTATTTGTAAAATCATGCAGGACATGGTCAGCTGTTGTAGGACTTGGTGTGCCCGAAAGATTCGCGCTTGGCCCTACGATCGGTACACCTGCTTCTTTGATCAAGGCAAGCGTCAAAGGATGATCAGGCATTCGAAAAGCGACTGTCTTTAATCCACCTGTTACTACAGATGAAAAAGCTCCTTCTTTGATTGGAAGAATGACCGTTAGTGGTCCGGGCCAATAGGCATCGACTACTGCTTGTGTCAATGGATGCATCTCTGAAACATAATCACGTACTTGCTCTAATCCAGTGACATGCACGATCAATGGATTATCGCTTGGACGTCCTTTTACTTGAAACACTTGTTTCACAGCCGTTTCGTCTAAGGCATTTGCCCCTAATCCATAAACTGTTTCAGTGGGAAACGCCACCAGTTGTCCTTCTTTTAATGCTGTTGCTGCTTGTGACAGTGTATCACTGGTAAATCGTTTAGTTTCCACTGTAAAAACACTTCCTTTTCTTAATAAACGACAATCATTCGATCATTGCCGAACAGATCTTTTTTCGCTTCTACTTTTTTATTGGGAAAAGCTGCTTGAAACATCTCGAGAACAGCTTCTTTTTGGAGATAGCCAATTTCTAAAAATAACTTACCCTCTGGTGCTAAACAATGTGGTGCAGATTGCGCAAGTTTTTCATAGATCGCTAACCCATCGTTTGGAGCAAACAAAGCCATTTTAGGCTCAAACAAGCGGACACTTGCATCCATCACTTCCCACTCCGATTTCGCGATGTAAGGTGGATTTGAAATAATAATATCAAACTGCTGATCTAAGACTGGTTCTAAGGTATCTCCTTGATGAAAAACGATTGTTTGGCGCAAACGCTTGGCATTTTCTTTGGCCACGGCCAACGCTTCAAAAGACAGATCACTTGCGTGGACTTGCCATTTTGGAGCTTGTGCTTTTAGACTGATCGCGATTGCTCCTGTCCCAGTACCAATATCGATCACGTTCAATGCTTTTTTAGTATCGCTAAACGCTAAACATAATTCGACTAATTCTTCAGTTTCTGGTCTAGGAATCAACGTATCCTCGGTGACTTGGAACAAGCGCCCGTAAAACTCTTCGACACCCGTTAGATACTGTGGTGGATAATCGGCCAATAACTGGTCCAGATCAGCCGCAACTTGTGCTTGATCTTCATTAGAAGCAAGTTGATCGAGATTGAGTAAGAACTGTGTCTTATCCCATTCTTTACGTCTTAAGAAAACAGCTTGAATCGCATAGCCTTCTTTGCCATGCGCTTCAAGCGTTCGTGTTGCTTCTTGTATCAGTTGACGATACGTTTTATCCATTTTGCAACTCTTCTAATTTTGATGTTTGATCATATACGATCAATGCATCGACGATTTCATCTAATTTACCAGCCAAGATTTGATCTAATTTTTGGATCGTAAGTCCAATACGATGATCTGTGACACGGTTTTGTGGGAAGTTATACGTACGGATACGTTCTGAACGATCGCCGGTACCGACTGCGGATTTACGGTTTGCATCGTATTCACTTTGCGCTTCTTGTTGCAATTTGTCATACACGCGCGCACGTAAAACTTTCATCGCTTTCTCACGGTTTTTAAGCTGTGAACGCTCATCTTGCATGGCCACGACAACACCTGTTGGCAAGTGAGTCAAACGTACCGCAGAAGCCGTTTTGTTGACGTGCTGACCACCGGCACCTGAAGCATGATAGATATCCGTACGAATATCTTTATCGGCAATATCGAGTTCTACTTCAGGGGCTTCAGGCATGATCACGACTGTTGCCGTTGACGTATGGATCCGACCTTGTGATTCCGTTGAAGGAACACGTTGTACACGATGTGCACCACTTTCGTATTTCAATTTAGAAAAGACATTCTCACCAGAGATCATCATGATGACTTCCTTATAGCCGCCGATCCCCGTCACGTTAGCTTCCATCACTTCTGTTTTCCAACCTTGAGCTTCAGCATAACGTTGATACATGGTAAACAGGTCTCCTGCAAACAATGCTGCTTCATCCCCACCTGCTGCTCCACGGATCTCCATGATAATGTTTTTATCATCGTTAGGATCTTTTGGTAACAATAGGATTTTGATTTGTTCTTCTAAGGTTTCTTTTTCTTTTTTTAGATCTGAAAGTTCTTCTTTAGCGAGTTCCGCCATTTCAGCATCTAAATTTTCACCAAGCATTTCTTCAGCATCAGAAATCCCCGTCACAACTTCTTTATAACGACGGTAAGTTGCGACTGTTTCACGCGTATTGGCTTCTTCTTTAGATAATTCCATAAAACGCTTCGTATCCGAAACCACTTCAGGATCGCTAAGTAACTCTCCTAATTCTTCGTAACGGTCTTCAATTGATTGTAACTGATCGTACATATCGGTTCTCCTTTAATTTGTTTTCATTTTTGGGTGGAAATAGTGGTGACGACAGACTGGAAAATAGGCCTCATTGCCGCCGATTTGAACTTGATCCCCTTCATAAACAGGCTGTCCATCGATATAATGTAAGTTCATGATCGCTTTTTTATGACAAAACCAGCAGATCGTTTTCATTTCTTCGATTTTATCTGCATAAAGCAATAAATATTTTGATCCTTCGAATAATTCATTACGAAAATCATTTTTCAAGCCAAACGCCATAACTGGAATATTGAGTTGATCCACGACTTTCGTCAAGGCTAAGACGTGATGTTTTTGTAAAAATTGTGCTTCATCGATTAAAATGCAATACGGTTCAAATGCTAACGCTTGAATCGTAGCCAAAATATCTGTTTCGGTAAAAATCGGAATCGCTTTTTGCTCTAATCCGATCCGACTGGACACATTGCCCACACCGGCACGAGTATCTAACCCACTTGTCATCAACACGACTGGTTTGTCTTGTTCTTCATAATTATGTGCTACTTTTAAAATCTCAATCGATTTTCCACTGTTCATTGCGCCATATTTAAAAAATAGTTGTGCCATTTTTGTCCCGATCCCTTCATTGACTTCTTTGGTATTATACTTGAAATTGGTGATTTTTTACAGTCATCTGAAAAGTTCTTCGAAATTTTTACGTTTCTAACAAAAAAAGGCAGTGAAAAAGTGGGCAGCGCAAAGAAATAAGCCAAATCAATCCGATAATAGCTTGGCATATCTCGGTAATGATTCGGCTTATTGTTAAAAGAACTATTTTAGGAATACTGTTTATTCATTTTTTATATTCACTTCGTTGTAATCCACCTAGATAACTAAACGTCATATCATAACGATCCGTGCCTACCTTTTTAAAAGCGATCCCGACTGCACCTTCTGTCGGTTGACGATTTAGGAGGTTTTTATTGTGTTCTGGTGAATTGATCCACCCTTGCATGATCGTTTTAGCGCCATTTACTCGATACCATTCTAATGACTTACCATAATAGGTAAATCCGAGATTGTCAACAAGAGAAATCCCTTTGTAACCATAATCACTCGGTGTTGCTAGACCACTACGTCCATTTGGTCTAGTATGAGAGAATTTGACAAAGAGTTCATTTGCCCGTTGATTCGCGGCTTTTTGTAAAGCAGGTTGTGAACGTAAGCCAGCTAGTCCGCGGCTTTTACGATACTGACCGATTTGTGTGAAGACTTGATTCGACACTTCTGTTTGGATTTGCGCCACTGTCTTGGGTTTCACTGTTTGACTCGTCGATTGTGCTACACGACTTTGACTACGATTTTTTGATAGATCGTCGGCATCAACTAGCGTTCCACCTAAACATAACATTCCCATCCCAATCAATAATGAAACGGGTTTTTTCATTGAAATCGCCTCGCTCTCACTTTAATCGCTCCTCAAATTTTCACCTATAGTATAGCATAATGTGTCTATTTGCTAAACTAAATCGTATTCAAAAATAGGATGTGACAGAAGTCTGTCACATCCCTTAAAAATTAAGCAAAAACCACGCTCTCATGAATTTCGATTGATGGATCTAATGACTGAATCACCGGACAATTTGCACTCACTAGTCGTAAACATTTTTCAGCACGTTCTTGATATTTTGAAGCAACGACGACATGAAATACCATCGTGATTGAAGCTAATGGTTCTGCCTTCTTCGTTTCATCGCGCGTATAGCTCAATTCGATTTTTTTGAATTCAAAAGGAATTTTAGAATTCTCTAAAATACTAGAATAGACGTAGCCTCCACATGCGCCCGCAGCGCTGGCTAACATTTGCACAGGTGAGTATCCTTCTTCATAGGCTAAGACCCAATTTTTATCAGGAGCCGCTAATTCAAACTTTTCTGTTCCTTTAATGATCGTTAACTCATGTTTACTCATTTTCCATCTCTCCTTACAAAATGCCCTGGACGCACTTCTATTAAAGTCGCTTCAGGATCTAACGTGATTGTTTCATCTTGCTTAATTTGATTCAATTGCTCGCGTGCGATTTTAGGATCTGCTACAGGTGCAGCACGAAGTAATTTTTTCGTATAGGCATGCTCTGGATGGGAAAACAGTTCTTCAGTCGGAGCCAATTCGACTAATTTTCCTTGATACATTACTGCAATACGATCTGAGATATGGCGAATCACAGATAAATCATGCGAAATAAATAAATACGATAAACCAAACTCTTTTTGTAATTGGATCAGTAATTCCATGATCTGCGCTTGGATCGAAACATCTAACGCGGAAGTGGGTTCATCACATAAAATAAATTTCGGTTGGCTGACGACAGCACGCGCAATCCCGATGCGTTGACGCTGTCCACCACTAAAGGCTCGTGGTAATTTCTGTTGCGCATCTCCGGTAATGCCCACCATTTCTAAAATACGACTTGCTTTTTCTTTGGCTTGTGTTTGGTCTTCACGAAATAAAGGTTCCATCACTAACTCCAAAGCACTCAATTTTGGGTTTAAAGCTGAATAAGGATCTTGAAAAATGATCTGCATTTCTTGTGCTAATTTGGCACGTTCGGCTTTTGTGGTATTGGCGAGATCGATCCCATCAAAAACGACCGTACCACTCGTAAATGGTTCTAACTGTAAGACACCACGACCAAATGTCGTCTTCCCACTACCAGACTCACCCACTAGTCCTAATGTTTCCCCCTCAAAGATGGTCAAACTGATATTATCAACTGCTTGGACTTCTGTCACTTGTCCGCGCCAATTCTTTGATTTGAATACTTTATTTACTTGTTTTACTTCAATCAAGGGTGTTGTCATCTATTGAACCTCCTAACCAAACACGATGCGTCTCAGATACCCTTTGTGGCGTATCAGACACCGTAAATTCCGTCAACTGTACCGCTGCGGTTTCATTTTTATCGCCCAAATGAGCTGCTGCTAGTAATTGCTTTGTATAAGGATGCTGGGCATGGTAGAAAATATCTTCAGCACTTCCTTCTTCAACGATCCGTCCACGATACATAACCTTGATATAATCACACATTCCAGCTACCACCCCAAAATCATGGGTGACCAATAAGACAGCTAAATCCTCTTCTTGCTGTAGTTGACGGATCAAAGCCAAAATCTGCGCTTGGATTGTTACGTCCAGTGCAGTCGTTGGTTCATCTGCGATCAATAATTTTGGTTTGACAAGTAGTGCCATCGCGATCATGACCCGTTGACGCATCCCACCGGATAATTCATGAGGATATTGTTTCATCCGTTTTTCAGGTAGCGGAATCCCAACTTTAGCTAGTTCAGCGATCGCCAATGCTTTAGCTTCTTTTTTCGAACATTTTTGCGCTCGACGGACAACTTCGATCAAATGATACTCAATTGTTCGTAAGGGATTTAATGAAGTCATTGGATCTTGGAAAATCATCGAGATAGGTAAGATCTCTTTTGTATCGACTGTCTTCTCTTCAAAAGTAAAGGTGTCGATCGTCGCTGTGACTCGCTCTGGCAATAGATTTAGTAAACTTTTCATCGTCATGCTTTTTCCACTTCCAGATTCACCTACAACGCCGATGACCTTACCCTTAGGGACAGAAAGAGACAGCGGATAGACGATTGGTTGCGCATCACCTTTTTTTGGATGATAGGTCACGCTTAATCCCTCGACTTTTAGTAACTCTGACATCTACTCCACCTCCCCTTGTAAAATTGTTTTAACTAAATCACCTAAATTATTAAAGGAGTAAATCGTAAAGACAATAAACAATCCAGGTAAAATTGCCATATATGGTGTACGTTGTAGACTACTTTGAGCGTTTTGTAATAAACTTCCCCACGAAGACATCGGTTGTTGGATCCCTAAACCTAAGAAACTCAACGCGGATTCTGTCATGATCGCACCGGAAATACTTGTCGTTGCTGCAATGATCAATGTCGGTAAGACAGAAGGTAAGACATGGCGAAACATAATACGTAAAGGTTTTTGTCCGATAAATTGCCCATATGAAACGTATTCACGTTCTTTAGCAGACATCGTTTCGGCACGGATCAAACGTGCGATGCTCATCCACGAAAATCCTCCAATCACGATAATGATCGTTGAAAGGCCCGGTTTTAAGAACACACTTAAAACGATAACTAAAACCAACCATGGAATAGCTGATAGCACATCGACGACACGCATCAAAATACTATCTACGATCCCACCAAAATACCCTGTAACCAGTCCTACAACCGTTCCAATAAACGTTGCAGCCAACATCGCAGATACCCCGACTAATAACGAAACTCGACCACCGTAAAGTACGCGAATAAAGTAATCACGTCCGACTTCGTCTGTTCCAAATAAATGTTTTAAACTTGGACCTTGAGACATTTGGGTAACATCGGTTAACGTAGGATCGATCGGAAGTAATGGCGCGATCAATGATAAGAAAATCAAAGCAACTAAAAAGATAAATGAAAATGCATAAAGCGGTTGTTGAAAAATTTGTTTGATGATCAATTTGAGCGTCTTCATTTCGCTTGTCCTCCTTTACGAATTCTAGGATCAACGATCGAGTATAAGACGTCTGCTAAAAGATTCCCAACAATCACTAGCGTTGCAGAAAACAACATCACAGCCATGATCACAGGATAGTCTAAACTTTTCGTTGCACTCATTAGATACGGTCCAACTCCGGGCCATCCAAAAATTGTTTCGGTAATGATCGCACCAGTCACAAGCATCGGTAAAGCCATCCCAATTTGTGTAACAACTGGAATCATAACATTACGGCTAATATGACGGCGGAAAATCTCGCCTTTAGTCGCATGAAATGCTTTTTGTACCATCACATAGTCTTCTGATACTTGTTCCACAGCAGAAGAGCGGATATAGCGAAGTAATTCTGGTAAAAAGACAACGGTCAAAGTCGTATAAGGCAAGACGAAATGTGACAAGTAATTGGAGAGATCCCCTTCTTGCCCCACTGTGTACATCCCAATGATCGGGAACCAATTTAATTTATACCCAAAGAAATAGATCAAAATCATCGCAAAGAAAAAAGCTGGAACAGCTAGACCTAAAGAAGCTAAGCCATCGATGATACGATCGATCCATTTCCCTTTATTTGCTGCCGCAACTAACCCAAAGATAATCGCTAAGATCAAGGCTGTGACATAAGCTGGCAATACTAAACGCATCGTATTTGGGATACGTGTGGCTAAATCTTGCGCGATACTGTGTCTTGAAGCAAGTGAATACCCAAAATCACCATGAAAAATTTGTTTTAACCATGAAAAATATTGTACAAGAAATGGATCATTCAATCCGTATTTCTCTCTTAAGACATCAATTTGCGCTTGTGACATATTTGGCGTGGTAATCGAATCGATGACATCATACGGTGCCAAATGAATCAGTGAAAACACGATAAATGAAATCACAAATAATAGTGGGATAGCCTGTAATAGCCGTTTTCCGATAAATCGTAACATACACTCACTTTCCTTTCTGTTTGTTCAATCAAAAAAAGGCTGTGTAAAGGAGTCTTCACACAGCCCAGCTTACGTTATTTTAGCGTTAATTTACCCATATCTTCAAAGGTATAGATCGGAACCAATTTGGCTTCTTCGATCCCACCCAGACGATCTGTTGCTGCTAAAATCTTTTTATTATCCACGATTGGATAAATTACCGCTTGGTCGGCAATCTCTGCTTGTAGTTTATCATAGATCGCTTCACGTTTGGTTTGATCAAGCTCAACAGCACCTTCATTAAATAAGGTATCGACTGCTTCACTATCTAGTTTGAAGTAGTTTGATGCACCACCCGTTTTAAATAAACGTGCGTATTGATCTGGATCATTCCCCATAATGTAACCACCTAGGAACAAGTTGTATTTCGTTGAATCTGGTTTTTTCAATTCAGTAAATAAGGCAGTACTGTCGCCACCTTGTAATTCGACTGAGATCCCGACTTTTTGCAACTGTTGTTGGATCAACGTTGCTTGTAGTGTTTGGGCAGGATCGGAAGAATCAAATCCTAAGTTTAATTTCAAATCAGACACGCCAGCTTCTTTTAATAATTCTTTGGCTTTTTCATCATTTGTTGTGTATTTTTCAACATCTTCTGTTGCGTATTTATTATTTGGTGGCAAGAATGAATATGGTGTTTCATAATATTTTTCTTCCAAATACGCTGCTTTATTCATTTCATCTTTGTTTAAGGCATAAAGAACCGCTTGACGGACCTTCACATCTTGTAAAGCTTCAGATTTTGAATTCATTCCCATGTAACCAATACGGTTTTCGCTATACGGATATACCTTGATTTGTTTTGTATCTAAATCTTGGATATCTGCAGGTAATACGACAGTTGCATCGACTTCACCTTTTTGTAGCGCAACTTTTGCTGTTTCAGTACTTTGAGTAATGCGCAATGTCACGTTTTCAATTGAAGGTTTTCCACCAAAGTAATTTTCATTGGCTTTAAATTGTAAGTATTCCCCACGTTTATAGTCGACCAATTGATAAGGACCTGTTCCAACTGGTTTTTCTGGTAATTCACTTACAGAAAAATCAGTAACATCTTTATAAACATGTTGTGGAATGATAAACGTTTCAGTGATGATATTGTTTACTGCTGCTGCACTAACTACTGGAAAATCAAAGCGTACTGTTAGGTCATCTACTTTGTTTGCCGTAATCGGTTGATCATCGATCCATAAACTATCAGAATTTCCATTTTCCTTTTTCGCTTTTTCAGTATACGTAAAGACGACATCATCAGCAGTCAAAGGTTGTCCATCTGACCATTTGATCCCAGATTTTAATTTTACTGTGACTGATTTTCCATCAGCTGCAGGTTCAACTGATTCTGCTAATACATTGTTCATGTTTCCATCGCCATCAATAGCTACTAATGGTGAAAAAATCATATTACTAACTGTAAGTCCCCAACGATCACTTGTATTAATTGGATTGATCGAACTTGGATCTCCACTGATTGCATATGTGAACGTATCGGATTTAGCAGCTGAATTACTTGCTGTAGAAGATGTGTTATCGCCATTTCCACAAGCGGCTAATACCAAACCTAATGTAACTAAACCTAAACTAAGCCATTTCTTTTTTGAGCGCATGTTTTTCCCCCTCGGATTGCTTACTTGATCTCCTTACTTGGAGATGTCAATAACCGTACTTTAGTGCAGTTGTTTACAAGTGTCAATAAAGTCGATTTTGATTTTATTTCAAAATTTCTATCCATAGATTTTTTCTATCACTCAAAGGGTAACAGAACAGTTTTTTCAATGCTAATCTACGGATTTTTAGGCTTTAAGATAGATTTTTTCTATCACAAAAAAGAGGCTGTGACCGAAATCCGTCACAGCCTCTTTTAAGAAGTCTAAAAGACTTTAAATTCTTTGAACGGCCAATAACGCAAGACCACTTCACCTTGGAACAACTCTTTATCGACCATTCCAAAGATACGGCTATCTTTAGAGATCAACCGGTCATCTCCTAAAACAAAATAACTATTTTCTGGTACAGTAACGTCAAAATCACTCGTAAATGTCTCAGCATGAGCCGCTGTACTTTGGAAGACCTCATTATAGGAATACTCACTTTGTAACTTGTCTTCACTAAATTTTTTCTTAAATGCATCTAAATAAGCTTCGTCGTATACTTTATCGTTGATCGTCAATTGATCATCTTTCATGACGACATGATCACCTGGCATACCGATTACACGTTTTACCGCCACCGTATCTTCGTCATCTGGTTCTTTAGTCGTCACGATATCAAATCGCTCGATTTTTGCTAGCTTATAAACGATTAATTTTTGTCCATCTGCTAGCGTTGGATCCATCGAATGGCCTTTAACCGATACAGGCGTAAAAACGAATAACCTTAAGGAAAGAAAAGCTAAGATGATAACGATCATGATACCCCACTCTTGCAGGAATTTTTTCATCGTATGTGCCTCCATGACTTCTATTCTTTTTCTAAAGTATAGCATAGCCCTTGAAAACTCGAAACTATTAGCCGGCTTTTGCTAGTCGTCTAGTAGTTATTTGGTATAATGAAGCCAAGCTTAGATTTCGAAAGGAAGTGAAATGGTAGTGCTCGACACACCTTCTTATGAATATTTCTCGTTTATCGCAACTCACCTTGCGTAAAAGTCAAAATTTCTTTGCTAAAAATATTTCTTCTATTCAATTGATTGTTTTTTACTACTTGATTATGACAGCAGTTGCGTTAATTTTATTTTACTTGCCATTCTTTCGAGTACCCGATCAGCATATCAAATTTATTGATTTGTTCTTTCTAGCCATCAGTACCGTCAGTGTCACTGGACTGACCACGATCCCGTTAACGGATGTGTTTAATCACAATGGCATTCTTTTATTAGAAGTCTTATTTCAAGTCGGTGGTTTAGGGATTATGATGATCACTACGTTTTTTGCGATCATCTCTAAACGTAAAATCAGTTTAAAACAACGACAGCTAATCATGACGGATATGAATCAGCCCAAGTTAAGCGGGATCGTTCGGATGATTCGCATCACTTTTACCATGATTTTGGTGATCCAATTTCTAGCTGGTTTGAGTTTTGCGGTCTATTTCAAATTGGCCCATTATTATCCAGATTGGTACCATGCTATTTTTTATGGTTTTTATCAAGCTATCTCTGCTGTAACCAATTCAGGTTTTGATGTGACCGGCAATTCTATTTTGCCTTTTGCTAACGATCCGATCTTTTTATTAAGTATCATGTTTTTGATTTTTATTGGTGGAATCGGATTTCCAGTCTTGATGGATCTGCGTGAATTTATTGCGTATCATTTTTCCAAAAAAACATCCCACACATTGCCTTATCGCTTTTCTTTGTTTACGAAAATCGCCTTATTGGCTTTTGTGATCTTATTTTTTGGTGGTACATTGATCATTTTCTTATTAGAAAAAGACCACCTGTTTATCCATATGAACTTTGGTAAACAAGTGTTAAACAGCGCTTTTTATTCGATGACGACTCGGAATGCGGGTTTACAGATCCATGATCTAAACCAATTTCAGATCACCACACTGATCGTTTTTTCATTTTTGATGTTTATCGGATGTAGTCCAAGTTCAGTCGGTGGTGGGATTCGGACAACTACTGTAGCCATCATCGGGTTGTATTTATTTTCTTTTTTAAAAGGCGAAAGTAATGTCAATATCTTTGGTCGCAGAATCGACAATGATGATGTCCAAAAATCGATCACGGTCTTTATGCTTTCGATGATCATGTGCTTCTTTTGTGTGCTATTTTTAAGCGCGACAGAAGATCTACCGCTGATTTCTCTAATCGTAGAAGTTTCTTCTGCCTTTGGAACTACAGGATTATCATTAGGGATCACGTCAGATTTAACGGATGTCGGTAAATTGATCATTGCCCTTTTGATGTTTATCGGACGAATCGGGATGTTATATACCTTATTATTGTTCGTTCCTAAAGAAACACGTGATTTGAACTATAAATATCCTACTGAAAAAATTATTATCGGCTAGTCAACGAAACAAAACGATGAAGTCATTAGTGAAACCTTAAGAAATCTAAATCCTATTCCGCTTTAATTTCAGAATATGGTATGATTAGTTTCGTAAAAAAACGATTAGAATGAATATGTGTTGGAGGAGTATATGGGAATAAAAAGTATGGTAGCGACTTTTGTAGGACGCACCTCTCAATGGGGGTTAAAAACCTTTTTCAAGGGCGGTTCTAGTTTACCTGGAAAGTTAGCTCTTTCAATTGATCCAAATGTCTTAGCACATTTAGCTAAAGATTACCAAATCGTAGTGATCACTGGGACCAACGGCAAAACGTTGACCACTGCGCTAACCGTGAATATCTTAAAACAAGAGTTCGATAACGTCTTGACAAACCCTACTGGAGCAAACATGGTCCAAGGGATCGTATCGACGTTTCTGTCGGCCAAACCCAAAAAAGGCAAAAAAAAATTCGCAGTCTTAGAAATCGATGAAGCGAGTTTACGTGAAGTAACGAAATATGTAAAGCCTGAGCTTTTTGTCTTTACCAATATCTTTCGTGATCAGATGGATCGTTATGGCGAAATCTATACGACGTATCAAATGATCGTCGATGGTGCTACTAACGCTCCTGAAGCTTTAATTTTAGCCAATGGTGATGCGCCTATTTTTAATTCGATCAAAACAGTCAACGAACAAGTCTATTATGGTTTTGATCATTTACCTGATCACGAACAAATGGCGCATTACAATACCGATAATGTTTTATGCCCGCATTGTGAACATATTTTACATTATAAAATGATCACCTATGCCAATTTAGGGAAATACTATTGTCCACATTGCGACTACAAACGACCTGAGCTGACTTATCGCTTAACAGAACTCACCGCTATGACCAATAAAACAGCTAACTTTGTGATCGATAACGAAGCGTATCAATTAGAAGTCGGTGGTCTTTATAATGTCTACAATGCTCTTGCTGCAACTGCTGTGGCTTCACATTACCAAGTCGCTCCTGAAAAAATCCGGGCAGGGCTAGCTTACGATGAGAAAGTTTTTGGACGCCAAGAAGTCATCAAAGTAGGCGACAAAGAATGTACGCTCGTTTTAGTGAAAAATCCAGTTGGCCTAAACCAAGTCATCGATATGATCGGACTCACACCAGAGCCTTTCTCACTCGTTTGTCTATTAAATGCCAATTATGCTGATGGAATCGATGTCAGTTGGATTTGGGATGGTCATCATGAGGCATTTGCCCAGATGAACATTCCGGCTGTGATCGCTGGTGGCGATCGTCATCAAGATATGGCGTTGCGTCTAAAAGTAGCAGGTATCGATAAAACACGATTGACTGAAGTCAAAGAAATCGATACTGTCGTGGATCGTATCAAAGACTTACCTACAGAGAAAGTCTATATTTTAGCGACGTATACCGCTGTTTTACAACTTAGAAAAAAATTCGCTGAAAAAGGCTATATCAAAGGAGGAATGTCTGGTGAGTAACTACAGCTTGAACCTCGCCCATCTCTACGGGAATTTACTAAATACTTATGGTGATAATGGAAATATTTTAATGCTCCAATATGTTGGAAAACAGCTTGGCATCACCATTGACTCAACGGTCGTTAGTATCCATGAACCGTTTGATGATAACGCGTTCGACCTTGTCTTTTTTGGTGGTGGTCAAGACTATGAGCAAGTCATCGTAGCCAAAGATCTCCCCACTAAAAAAGAAGCCTTGACGCGTTATATCGAAAATGAAAAAGTCCTACTTGCGATTTGTGGAGGCTATCAAATGCTTGGTCACTACTATATCGGTGCTAAGGGCGAAAAAATTCATGGCATCAGCGCTTTAGATCACTATACGATTAGCCAAGAAAACAATCGTTTTATCGGCGATGTGAAAATCTATAATGAAACGTTTGACGAAACGTATTATGGCTTTGAAAATCATAATGGACGCACATTTTTAGGTGAAGGCGAAAAAGCTTTAGGAAAAGTCCTTCAAGGAAAAGGCAATAACGGTGAGGATCAAACAGAAGGCGTCATCTACAAAAATGTCTTTGGTTCTTATTTCCACGGCCCGTTACTCGCACGTAATCCTCAATTAGCTGAGCGTTTGATCAAAACGGCTTTCATAAAAAAATATGATGAAGAAACCTTTAACACTCTAGTTAAAGCGCAATAATCCTTCTGTTTTCATAAAAAAAGAAACCAATTTTCAAGTTTTCACAAATTTGTGAAGCAGATTGGTTTCTTTTTTTTTGTTTAAGGTATATAGTACTCTTTGTTCGAAAGGTCATGTTATTCTATTTTGACTCTTGTTTTGACCGAAAATGTCAACAGAGAGGAAGAATTTCATGTCAACTCAAAAAGGAAAAGCAATTTTAAATAATCCCTTCTTAAACAAAGGTACAGCATTTAGCTTGGCAGAGCGTGCTGACTTAGAGATTGAAGGACTATTACCAAGTGCAGTGCAAACACTCGCACAACAAATCGAAGTAACATATGCGCAATTAAGCCAATTAGAAAGCCGTTACGCAAAGAACAAATTCTTGATGAATCTTTACAACACAAATCGCATTTTGTACTATGCATTAGTCGGTGAACACGTAAAAGAATTACTACCTGTCATCTATACACCAACTATCGCAGATAGCGTTCGTGAATTTTCAACCGATTTCGTTCGTCCAAATGACGCAGTTTATCTTGATGTAAACCATCCAGAAACGATCGAAGCTGTGTTAAAAAATGCTAGTCATGATCTAGAACAAGTAGATTTACTTGTGATTACAGATGGCGAAGGTGTTTTAGGTATCGGTGACTGGGGTGTTCAAGGTGTGATGATCTCAGTTGGTAAATTAGCAGTCTATACTGTGGCAGCAGGCATGGACCCAAGACGCGTATTACCAATCGTAATCGATAACGGAACCAACCGCAAAGAATTATTGGAAGATCCAAACTATTTAGGAAACCGTCAAGAACGTAAAACGGGCCAAGAATATTGGGATTATATCGATCAATTCGTTACGACAGCTAAAACTTTATTCCCTAAAGTCCTATTCCACTGGGAAGACTTTGGTCGTGGGAATGCAAGTGTCATTTTAGAAAAATACCGCAATGAAGTGACAACCTTCAACGATGATATCCAAGGTACTGGTGTGATGATGTCAGCAGCATTAAATTCAGTTGCTGAAGTAACGAAAAAACCAGTTCAAGATCATACGTTTGTCATCTTTGGTGCTGGGACTGCCGGAATCGGTGTGACCGAACAAATCAAATTGGAAATGACTTTAAATGGTTTAAGTGAAGAAGAAGCAAATAAACGTTTCTACTTAGTTGATCGTTTTGGTCTAGTTACCAAGGATCAAGAAAACCTAACAGAAGGTCAACAACGTTTTGCTCGTGATAAATCAGAGTTTGAAGGCTCAGTGTCAACATTAGCGGAAGTCATCAAAGCCGTAAAACCATCTGTTTTGATTGGGACTAGTGGCCAAGCAGGTTCATTTACCAAAGAAATCATTGAAGATATGGCATCATTTAATGAACGTCCAGCAATCTTACCGATTTCAAACCCAACAGATTTACAAGAAGCAACAGCCAAAGACATCTTAACCTTTACCAATGGTCGTGGTTTAGTTGTAACGGGTAGCCCTTCTGAACCTGTTACAATCGGTGATGTGACGTATCATATTGGTCAAGCCAATAATGCATTATTATATCCAGGATTAGGTCTTGGGATCGTAATCAGTAAAGCATCTACTGTAACAGATAGTATGCTTTCAGCAGCCGCTCACGGCATCGCAAACTTCCAAGATCTATCACAACCAGGTATGGCATTATTGCCGCCACTTGATGCGGTAAGACCTGCTTCAAAAGCCGTGGCAATGGCGGTTGTCAATGCAGCGATCAAAGATGGTGTCGCAACACAAGAAATTCAAGATGTCGAACAAGCAGTGGACAGCGCTGTTTGGAAAGCAATTTACCAAAACTAAATGAACCAATCTAACCTGAAAAGAAGGTGCTGATTGGTTCCTTCTTTTCTGAAGTTTAAATCAGAAAGAGATGAAAAAAATGTTGTTTTACAATTCTGTATCAAGTGTATTTTCAATTATTCTATTAATGGCGTTAGGGTATTATTTAAAGGCCAAAAAGGCGGTCGATCCTTCTTTTAGTAAAAATATTTCAGGGCTGATCACAAAAATCGCTCTACCTGCTTCTATTTTTGTATCCGTATTAAAATATTTAACTCGCGATACGTTGATTAGCTTATCTGGTAACTTATTGTTCCCTGTATTAGCGGCTGTGATTGGCTATGCGATTGCCTATATCTTAGTAAATGTGTTACGCATCCGTCCAGGACGTCGTGGTACGTTTATCAATGCAATCGTTAATGCCAATACCGTATTTATCGGATTACCGTTAAATATTGCGTTGTTTGGTGAAAAAAGTTTACCTTATTTCTTAGTCTATTATATCGTGAATACTGTATCGACTTGGGCGATCGGTGTCTTCATTTGGGCAAATGATGATCCAACAAAAGTCAAAGGCAACAAAGGAAATAGTACCTTTAAATGGCAAAAACTATTGCCACCTCCTCTTGTAGGATTTATTATTGCGATTATTTTCTTAGTTTTAAATATCACTGTTCCAACATTCATCAATTCAACTTTAGCGTATGTTGGAAACTTAGTTACACCATTATCTTTGATCTACATCGGAATCGTTTTATACGATGCTGGTCTAAAAAATATGAAATTCGATCGCGATACAATCGTGGCACTGTTTGGTCGTTTCATCATTTACCCTGCAATCATGATCATCTTGATTTCACTAGGTAGCAGTTTCCTACACAACACGATGGAACCTGTTTTACGTAAAACCTTGATCGTTCAATCTGCAACACCAATGTTAGCTGTCTCTCCAATCTTAGCAGCTGAATCAAATGGGGATGTAGAATATGCAACCAACCTTGTCGTAACAAGTACTATCTTATTTATCGTTGTCGTGCCGATTTTAATGGCCTTCATCTAAAAAAGTGTGGTAGCTTTTGCTACCACGCTTTTTTTGCACAAACATATGCAACCGATTTTACTATTAATGGTTTATACAGGATTTAAATAAACTTAACTCTTCAACATAAAAAACATTTGACTTACGCAACCGATTGCTTATAATGGATGTAGACAGAGAAAAGATGGAGGGAATTTTATGAACCAAATCAAACGATTATTTGAGATCGATCCTTGGAAATTACATACATCAACTTTAGCAATCGATGACCGTCGCCTACAAGAATCCTTAACAAGCATGGGAAATGGCTATATGGGTATGCGTGGTAATTTTGAAGAAACCTATTCTGGTGACCACCACCTTGGCACATATATCGCCGGTGTTTGGTACCCAGATAAAACACGCGTTGGTTGGTGGAAAAATGGCTATCCTGAATATTTTGGTAAAGTTATCAACGCGGTCAACTTTTTAGCAATGGATATTTCGATCAATGGTCAAGCATTAGATTTGGCGACGATCCCTTCTGAAGATTTCTATTTAGAATTAGATATGAAAAGTGGAATTTTGCGTCGTAGCTTTACCGTAACGATCGATGAAACCACAGTGGCCTTTAAATTTGAACGTTTCTTAAGCATCGTTGAAAAAGAACTTGCAGCGATTCGTTTAGAAGCAACAGTAATCAAAGGGGAAGCACAAATTGTCGTGACGTCAAAATTAGACAACCTTGTACAAAATGAAGATAGTAACTACGATGAGCGCTTTTGGCAAGAAGTCAGTCATGAAGTGACACCTAGTCTTTCAACACTTACCGCTCGGACAGTTGAAAATCCATTTGGTGTCGAACAATTCGTAGTCACTTCTGCTATGAAACATTCCAAAGAAAGCGATCAATTAGGTGAACATGAATTAATGGTCGAGCAAGCATTCAGTCAACATCTTACAGAATCGGAATCATTTAAATTAGATAAGTTTGTCGTAATCGTAACCAGTCGTGATATTCCAGAAGAACAACAAGAACAAGCTGTAGCCGAACTTTTTGAAACATTTGGTACGGACTATGAAGCGCACAAACAAGCGCAGATCGAGGCTTGGGAAAAACGTTGGCAACTTGCAGATGTCGTAATCGAAGGTGACGATGAAGCACAACAAGGGATCCGCTTTAACTTGTTCCAACTATTTTCGACTTACTATGGTGAGGATGAGCGATTAAATATCGGGCCAAAAGGCTTCACTGGTGAAAAATATGGTGGTGCAACGTATTGGGACACTGAAGCTTATGCAGTTCCTTTATATCTAGCTCTAGCAGATCCTTCTGTTACGGAGAATTTGCTAAAATATCGTTACAATCAACTCCCACAAGCTTTCTTTAATGCAAGCCAACAAGGACTTAAAGGTGCTCTTTACCCAATGGTGACGTTCACAGGTGTAGAGTGTCATAATGAATGGGAAATTACCTTTGAAGAAATCCATCGTAACGGTGCGATTGCTTATGCGATTTACAATTACACCAATTACACTGGTGATGAAACGTATCTTAAAGAAAAAGGATTAGAAGTTTTGGTCGCGATCGCACGTTTTTGGGCAGATCGAGTTCATTATTCAAAACGTAATCAATGCTATATGATCCATGGGGTCACTGGTCCAAATGAATACGAAAATAATATTAATAATAATTGGTATACCAATACTCTAGCCAAATGGGTCTTAGGATATGCTTTAGAAAATTACCGTAAATTTGGACAAGATGTTGAGTTTACAGTCACTGAAGAAGAACAAGAAACGTGGAGTGAAATTATCGAGAACATGTATCTTCCTTACGATGAAGAACTTGGTGTTTTTGTCCAACATGATACGTTCTTAGATAAAGACTTGATGCCAGTTCGTGATCTAGATCCACAACAACTGCCATTAAATCAAAATTGGTCTTGGGATAGAATCTTGCGCTCTTGTTTCATCAAACAAGCCGATGTTTTACAAGGGATCTATTTCTTTGGAGATCATTATTCACTTGAAGAAAAACAAAAAAACTTTGACTTTTACGAGCCGATGACAGTCCATGAATCTTCACTTTCACCTAGTATCCACGCGATTTTAGCAGCAGAACTAGGTATGGAAGAAAAAGCAATCGAAATGTATGAACGGACAGCACGACTAGATTTAGATAACTACAACAACGATACTGAAGATGGTCTGCATATCACATCGATGACCGGTAGTTGGTTAGCGATCGTTCAAGGATTTGCTCAAATGAAAACTGCGGACAATCGTCTAAGTTTCGCACCATTCTTGCCAGAAAAATGGACAGCCTACGCTTTTCATGTCAACTATCGCGGACGTTTGATCGCGATCAAGGTTACGAAATCAAATGTTACATTTGAAAAATTATCAGGAGAACCATTGGACTTTACAGTCTATGATCAATCATATCTGTTAGAAGACGACTTAACGGTCGAATTAACAAAATGACGACCAAAAAGAACGGTGAAGTTTCCTTCACCGTTCTTTTGTTTCTAGCACCTTACGCTTGACTATGTTAAGATAGATAAAGCTTTTAAAGGGGGAGTTTTTCCATGAGTATTACAGTCAAAGATGTAGCAAAAAAAGCAGGTGTGGCTACATCCACTGTCTCTCGTGTAATCAACGATCATTCTAGTATTTCTGAAGAAACCAAACGCAAAGTTCGCAAAGTCATGGATGAGCTCGGTTACGTACCTAACGTTGCTGCGCGCAACCTAGGTAAACAAGTATCGAGCACTATCGGCATTATCTTACCCCCGCTAGACTCGCGCGAACGTTTAGGCAATCCGTTTTATCTTGAAACCATCGAAACGATCAATGAAGAAGCACGAAATTATCAAATGTCGGTCGCTGTCGCTTCTGCTCGCGACTTTCACACACTACTAGCAAACGTTGAACGTATGCACCGACAAAAACACGTTGATGGCTTTATTTTGACCTATTCAGATGATAAAGATCCTATCATTACCTATCTTATCGATCACCAAGTTCCTTTTGTTTTGATTGGACAACCATATGTCCATGAAAATGAAATCAGTTATGTCGATAATGATAACCAGTTACTAGGAAAACAAGCAACTGAATATCTAATTGAAAAGCAACACAAAAAAATCTTTTTTGCGACCAATACAACGCATGAAAATCTATATTTTGAACGTTTTTTTGGTTATCAAAAAGCGATGATGATGGCAGGTTTACCAACTTATCAAGCTGTTACCTTTGAACAACCTGAAGATTTTGTCGATTTTGAACAGATTCTTTCCAAACAACATCCAACAGCTTTTGTTGTGATTGATGATTTATTTGCGATTCGCTTGATGCAACTCTTAACAATGTATGGCTATCGCGTACCAGAAGATATCTCTGTTATCAGTTTCAATAATTCGATTTTTGCTACCTTGACACATCCTTACTTAACCAGTATCGATATCGATGTCGCAACATTAGGAAAAATCGCAACACAACAACTAATGCAACAATTACAACAAAAAGAAGCCAGTGGAATCCGTATGGTCGTCCCACATAAATTGATCCAACGAGAAACCGTCATCGCACCACAGCTCTAATGAAGAGAGCTTATGACAGAAGTAAGCCACTCTAAGAAATAAGCCGCATCATTCCGATAATAGATTCATCTATTTCGGTAATGATACGGCTTATTTTCAAAGGAACTACTTCTAAAATACCGTTTATTTGATCTTTAAGAAGGTGACAAAAAGTTGTCACTTTCTTTTTTATTCTTCTCCGGGTTCAGAAGCGATAATTTTTAACTCGCCTTGAATCGTCCAATTCGTGATTTGAGCTGGCAATAAACAACTGCTACCAGGTTTAAGTTCGTATGATCGCCCATCAACTACTAACTCACCCGCACCTTCGATCACCGTGAGTAATGTATACGGTGCTTGCTTTTCAAATGTTAAAATCCCTTTGACGTCCCACTCATAAACATTGAAAAATGAAGTTTTTAAATACGTTGTAATAGCAGAGGTCCCTTTACGCGTTTCTTTAATAGCCGGTGTTTCATAAGTAGCTGGAATGGTTGACACATCGATTGACTGTTGGATATGCAACTCACGCGTATTTCCTTGATCATCTTTACGATCATAGTCATATACACGATAAGTCGTATCAGAACTTTGTTGCGTTTCTAAAATTAAAATACCTGCACCGATCGCATGGATCGTCCCACTAGGTACAAAAAAGAAATCCCCTTTTTTAACGGGTACATGACGGAATAACTCATCCCACTTTTGCTCTTTGATCATCTGAGCAAACTCTTCTTTTGTCTGCGCATGGTGACCGTAGATGATTTCAGCACCTGGAGCGGCATCGATAATGTACCAACATTCAGTTTTTCCAAGTTCCCCTTCATGCTCTAAACCATACGCATCATCAGGATGGACCTGAACAGAAAGCTCTTCTTCTGCATCTAAAATTTTTACTAGCAAAGGAAATTCTTTTTGTTTAGGAAAATCAAATAAGGCCTTCTCACTATCCCATAATTGCGCTAGATTTTTTCTTTGATAAGGACCATTTTCTACAATACTAACACCGTGTGGATGCGCACTGATTGCCCAATCTTCACCAATTTTTTCATTAGGTAACGTAAAACCAAATACTTCTGCTAATCGATTGCCTCCCCAAATTTTCTCTTGAAAAACGGGTGTAAAAAATAACGGTTCCATCTAATCGCTCCTTTATCCATTCTGTTCCGATTATAACACGCTTACATTTGTTTTTGATCCTCTTTTTCAGATTCTTTAAGATAGGTCTGTACTAATTGATCACGTTTTTTTAAATAGGCTTGTCTATGATCATCAGGATGAACGCGATTTGACAAAAATAACCATGCACGCTGCTTCAGTGGATCAATCAAGATAAATGTCCCCGTATAGCCAGTATGAAACAACACCGAACGTTCATCGATCGTCTTTAGTTCCCACCCTAGACTACGTTTCAAATGGACTTTGGTCTGATCGTGTAATAGATCATCCAAGGTATGCTTTTTATAAAGTTTCGATTCGTTGGCTAGAAATTCGTTGATAAATTTTAATAATGTATCATGCGTTGCAAATAACCCAGCGTGCCCTGCTTGTCCTAAAATACGTGCTTTCGGATCATGGATCTGACCTTTCAACACGGAGCCACCGCGTTTTTCTGTCGCTACAGCCAAGTGTTTCGTGATTGGCCCAAATTGGATCTTCTCCATCTCTAAAGGTGTAAACAATTCTTGCTGGAAAATATCTGCTAAAGGTAAATCGTAATAGCTTTCTAAAGCCATTCCCAACAAAATATAACCGGTGTCGGTATAGTTTAGTTTTTTTTCTTGTAAGGGGCCTGCTTTTTGCTCTAGATATGCTGCTTGTAGTTCTGGTTTAGTCAATTGATCACGATTTTTGATCCAAGTATCGATCCCAGATGTATGCGTCAGCAATTGCCGAATCGTAACAGAAGGATCTTTAAAATTAGGGAGGATCGTACAAATTGATTGATCTAATGTCAGTTGTTTTTGTTCAATCAATTTCAAATAAATACTAACTGTACCCACTACTTTCGTCAAAGAAGCGATATCAAAATAGTGTTCCATTGTTAGACGTTCCTTTGTTGGAACGATTGCCGCATATCCTTTGATCATCGTGTCGTAGTGTTCATGATCAATAAATGTTGTAATATAGCCCTGATACACTCCTTCACGATAGAACTGGGCAATCAATTCTTTTGTTTGCTCAAACATACTGTTCTCCTTAAAAAAGCGACCATTCTTTACGAACGATCGCTTTAAACTATACTTATTTCTGACGTTCAAACCACCATTCGACTCCTAAAGCATCATAAATCGTTAAGATCGATTTCTTTTTGTCAATATAAAATGGCACGTTTTGTTCTTCAAAATGGGCTTCTAAAGCCAATAGGTCTTCTTGCGTTAAAATAAAACGGATAAATTCTAACCCAATGATTTCATGAGCTTCGTATTCACTTGGGTCATCTGTAACAGATGTCAATGAGACCATCGTTTCCAAAGAATCATTTTGGAAGATCATGCTATCTTGTGATGGAACAAATCCCAATTTCGTTTGTAAAAACTCTTGCTCTTTAGCTAATTCATAGACATTTAAATTAAATGGTCCAAAAAAGACAGTTGAACTCAATTTTGATGTCACATCGATCGTCAAGGTATCGATTTGCTCAAGTGAATAGATTGGATCTAGTGCATCATCACGATAAATAAATTGGATCCCATTATCTTCAGGATCTTTACATGCGATCGTCAATGGTTCAACAGCAACTTCGATCAATTCTGTTCCATAATCACGTAAACGTTTAATTGTTGCTAAAAATTCAGCTCTTGTTGGAATTACTAAAGAAAAATGAGCCATTTTTTTGATTTGACCAACGCCTTGATCTGCCCGAGGGCTTTCTTCCAATAAAAGATACTCAGCCTTTTGATCACTGATTCCCATGATCGCAAGTGCATTCTCTTCTCTTTTTAATGCAAAACCAATAATATCACGATAAAAAGCAATCATCTTATCGCGATCTTTTACACGAATTGCCATTGAAGCAAGTGTGGCACTTGCACCCAATTGAAATTTTGCCATCTAATTACGGTCCCCTCTCAAAGTTTCTTGTTTCATTTTACTGATAAAGCACTAAACTAGCAAGTAAAAGGCTAAAACCGATGGAAAATCATTCTTGAAGTCTTCTTTTCTATTCGTTCTGTGCTAAAATTAAAAGAAAAACGTTTAGAGGAGGCTCTTTTATGGAAAACTGTATTTTTTGTAAAATCATTGCTGGTGACATTCCTAGTTATAAAGTCTACGAAGATCAAGATATCTATGCTTTTTTAGATATTACCCAAGTAACAAAGGGACATACACTAGTGATTCCCAAACAGCATGTAACCGATATTTTTGAATACGATGAAACACTAGCTGCTACGGTCTTTTCACGCATTCCAAAAATTGCAAGAGCTTTGGAAAAAGCTTTACCTGATATACAAGGTTTAAATTTAGTAAATAACAATAAAGAACTTGCGTATCAGTCTGTCTTTCATTCACATGTTCACCTGATCCCTCGTTATCATAAAGAGGACGATTTTTCGATGCATTTTGGTAGCCATATAGAGGATTATACCGAAAATGAATTGACGACTTTAGCGGCAAAGATTCATGAACAGGTGGCCAAATAATGAAAGATTTCGTTAAAGGTCTATTTTTTGGTGCCGGGATCGGTGGAGTAAGTGGTTTATTATTTGCTCCTAAAAAAGGGAAAGTCCTCCAAAAAGAATTACGCGAATACGTCGTCGATGCAAAAGATTATTTCGAAGAAACCAAATCAGATCTAGATGTAGTCAAAACGCAAATCGAAACAACAAAACAAACGGTCGATCATCTCGTGCCACAAACGACCAAAGCGTTCCAAAAAGATTTGAATGCATTTGAATTTCAAATCACGCCTCGTATCGAGCGCGTCAATGAACAAGTCAGCACTTTACAGCAACACTTAGCAGAAGCAAAGGCCAAATTTGAACGTTTGAACTAGTATTTCCTAAAGAAAAGGTGACGAATTTATGAATTTTATCCGAAACCTTTTACATATTCTTTTTTTGAAAAAAATATATGGTATAGTAATATTTGTGAGAAATTGAATCGATTTATTATTATGATGACAAGGAGCGTTTTAAACCACATGAAGAAAAAATTATTATTAACAGCAGCGACAGCATTAAGCTTGTTAGTTCTAGGTGCTTGTTCAAATACAGGTAGTGAAGAAATCGCCACAATGAAAGGAAACAAAATCACTGTAGCAGACTTTTATAATGAAGCAAAAAACACTTCTGCTAACCAACAATTAGCACGTAACATGATTATCTATCAAGCATTTGAAGATAAATATGGCGATAAAGTCACTCAAAAAGAAATTGATGCAAAATACGACGAGCAAGCTAAACAATATGGGGATACTTTTGATTCTCAATTAAAAGCAGCTGGTTATACAAAAGAAAGCTACAAAAAAACAATCAAACAACAATTAGCGATGGAAGCTGGCTTAAAAGCACATATCAAATTGACAGATGCTGATTTGAAAACAGCTTGGGAATCTTTCCATCCTGAAGTAGAAGCACAAATCATCGTGGCTTCTTCAGAAGATGATGCAAAAGCTATCAAAGAAGAAGTAAGCAAAGATGGTGCTGATTTTGCAAAAATCGCAAAAGAAAAATCAGTGGATACAACAACTAAAGACGATGGTGGTACAGTAAAATTTGATTCTACTTCAACTACAATTCCTGCTGAAGTTCAAGAAGCCGCTTGGAAATTAAAAGATGGTGAAATCTCTGATCCAATCGCTGTAACCAATACATCAACCTATACACAAAGCTTCTATATCGTAAAAATGGTGAAAACTTCATCTAAAGGAAATGATATGGACAAATACAAAGATCAACTAAAAGAAATCGCTGAAGAAACTAAACTAAATGATTCTAACTTTACAACAAAAGTAATCGGTGAAGTCCTAAAAGATCAAAATGTGAAAATCAAAGACTCAGCATTTAGCTCTGTATTAGAAACATTTATCGATGCAGCAGATAAAAAAACTTCAAGTTCTGACTCTGCAACTTCTAGTTCAGCAGCAACTTCTAGCTCTGAAGCAACTTCTAGCTCTGAAGCAACTTCAACTTCAACATCTAGTTCAACTGTGACTTCTAGTACTGAAGAAGCAACAACTTCTTCAAGCAAATAAAAAAACGGCTCTTTGTCAAATGATGTTGGTGAAGAGAAATCTTAGAATTATTGGAGATCAAGAGGATTATTTCCTCTTGATCTTTTTTAGTTTAAAAGCAATGCACTACCGTGACGAATCATG